>WTCH01000092.1 GCA_013138675.1 Woeseiaceae bacterium
CGATGAGACTGATCATCTTGGTGGATTCTTCGGGCTCGATCGTACCGCTACCGCGCGCAATGAAGATTAGTAGCGCCGCGACCAGGAACTTGGAGTCGTAGGTCTCAGTCCCGTCCTGGGTCTCAACAATCAGCTGCGTGCCTTCAAGCCGTTTGGATTTGATCGTGTCACTCATCGGATAATCACTTGACCTTATATCGCTTGCGAGAGTCTTCGATGGCGTTCAGAAATGACGCCACGCTCACCTTGATTTTTTGTCTTGTCCTCTGCCATGCGAGACCCCTTCGGTCCGCTGCCGCCTCATAATACTCCGGACATCTCTCTATTGTCTCTAATGTGAGGTCCCAAAGAGCCGGTCTCCGGCATCACCCAGCCCGGGCACGATGTACTTGTTCTCGTCCAGTCTGTCATCAATGGAGGCGGTATAGATCGGCACGTCAGGATGTGCCTCCTCGACCAGAGCCAGCCCTTCCTCACAGGTTACGATGCAGATGACGACAATCTGCCCGGCACCCGATTTCTTCAAGAGGTCGATCGCGGCAACCGTCGAGCCGCCCGTGGCAAGCATTGGATCGATGATGATGCAGGTGCCGCCCTTGGTCTGCGGCGGGAAGCGCTCGTAGTAGCTGACCGGCTGCTTCGTTTCTTCGTCACGATACAACCCGACGAAACCCACACGAGCGGTCGGTACCAGTTCGAGTATGCCCTCCAGCATGCCGACCCCAGCGCGCAGGATTGGAACCACAACGAGATCGGTGTCAATCTTGCGGCACTTCGCTATCGCTAGTGGTGTCTCAACCTCGACCTCTTTCATCTTGATGTTCTTGAGGGCTTCGTAACACAGAAATTCGGTTATTTCGGTCGCGAGTTCACGAAAGCGTTTGTGCCCTGTATCCACATCGCGAATGATCGCGAGCTTGTGCTGCACACAGGGATGATTAATTTGTTCGTGCATGGAATATGCTCCGTTATTGTTCTTCTACACTTGCCCACATGGCGAATTCGGTGCCCGCAGGATCGATAAAATGAAAGCGTCTGCCGCCCGGAAAATCGAAAATGTCCTGTCCAATGGTCGCGCCGAGCTCTTTGACACGCTCGAAATCGCGCTCCAGATCATTGCTGTAAAACACCAGCAACACACCAGACGAGGGCGCCGGCTCGTCTGCTCGCCGCAATCCACCATCGGTACGGCCATCGCTGAAACTGAAATAGTCCGGGCCCCACTCCTGAAACTCCCAGCCGTACAAAGCGCTGAAAAACTCACGGGTCTTCACGAGATCCGTCACCGGAATTTCAATGTAGTCGATCCTGCCTTCTTCTCTCACTTGCCTCTCCCTGGAGAACCTCCAGCCTTATAACCGGCCGTTCCGCATCGATAAGTACAACTCCGAAATCGTGGTCAGCTGAGGTCATGTCCAATTGCTCTCAGGAATCCGGCCTTGTCGGCCGGCGAAACCATGATGCGCCGCCATTTGCCGTAACGAATACAAATTCGATCCAGAGACAGTGCCGGCGAAGAGAGCGGACTTTTCGTCGCTGTAACCGATGTGATCTGGTCGACGGGCACCTTCCAGCGAAACGGTCCTGAAACGATTTTTATGACGCCGCGATCGACCGTGTAGTGCGTGCCAAGCAGGAGCCACACCATCAAACCGGCAACACCGATCGTCAGGAATATCATGCCAGTTGTTATCAGCGGGTCGCCCGCCTGAAGCGCGGCCGAACCCACGGCCACAATTTGCACGATGATGACAACAATAAGGAGAACAAAAACCCAGCGGTCGATTTTGGATTTGAAACGTTTGGCCGCCATAAGTGTCTCCTTGTGAATCCGATCAGGTAAACGTCTTGCTGACCCAGACGCCGATCAGGTGCGAAAGTACCACTACGAGTACAGCGATTCCGAGGTGCTCGCCAATAATCATGATCGGCGATGCCTTTTGTGCCCTGGCGAGAAAGTAACTCAATACGATGATGACGAACATGCCCCACAGCAAGGATGCCATCACGGCCTGGTCGAGCGGCAGCAACAACAGCGGGACCGAAAAACTCAGCGCAAAGAAAAACTTGTTCAGGAACGTTGAAATGGTCGCTGACCAGATATGCGCGGTTGTCGCATTCGGATCAGCTTCCTCGGCGAGGTGGATACCCAATGCATCTGACATGGCGTCCGCCACAGCGATGACGAATATGCCGCCGAGGACTGCTACCACCGAGCCGGTACCGGCATTGAGTCCCGTTATCAGGCCGATCGTCGTAATGACGCCCGAGGTCGCGCCGAAAAACAGCCCGGTCCTGGCACCGTCGTTACTGAAGAATCCCATTCGTGTCTTTTCCTACGTTATCAATGGCTTGCCGTAAATACAGACCTCGTCGTCATCTCCCGGCATCGTGTGCATTCTCTCAAACTCGAAGCCCAATTTCCTGATCAGGCCAATTGAGGCGTCATTGTTCGGGGAGATGATCGCAATGAGGCGATCGATCGCAAGGCCCGTTCGCGCATGGTCGACTACGGCACGGCATGCTTCATGAGCGTAACCGCGGCCGCAGTACTCGGGCAGGGTGGCATAGCCAATGTCGGGTTCGTCGAGACCATCGCGCCGGAACAGCCCGCAGATGCCAACGGCTGTGTCGCAATCCCGGAGCGAGACACGGTAGGGGCCATAGCCGAACTCTTCGTACAAGTGTAGCGCCCCTTTTTGCATTGCATCCCGGGCTTCCTCGGTCGTGCGAATGCCGCGATCTCCGACGAATCGCACGAACGCCGGATCATTCCAGACGGCGAGCATCAGTTCGCTATCGTCGAGCGTCAGGCTGCGCAGACGAAGACGCTCGGTATCGACAGGTTCCGCCAGTTTCATTGCGGCACACCGTCGAAGAAATCGACGAATCCCGTCTCGAGTGAATATTCTGCGCCGACAATAACGAGCCCCTCGTCGCGCTCCAGCCTTTCGATGATTTCTGAACCGTGCCGCAACTGCTCAGCCGATGTGCGCACGTTCTCACGCACCGCTCTGGCAGTGAGCTCGTCGAGGTCCAGCGACGAATCCAGTACGGCTTCAACCGATGGACGCACGAAATTCACAATCGCACCGATGTTCCTGGAGTTTTCCTCTGCAGGCGATCGCAGCTGGTTAAGCGTCTCCTCGATTGCGCCGCATTGTGAATGACCGAGAACAACGACGAGCCTCGTGCCGAACCTTGTCGCTGCAAATTCGACACTACCGATTTGTGAGGGTGCAACGATGTTGCCCGCCACACGAATTACAAACAGGTCGCCCAGCCCCTGGTCGAATATGATTTCAGCCGGGACCCTCGAGTCGGAACAGCCGAGAATAATGGCAAACGGCTCTTGCCCGCGGGTCAATTCTTCCCGGCGTGACTCGGCGTCCTCACCATGTGAGGGTTGATCGGCCGCGAAGCGTCGATTGCCATCACGCAGCCGGTTCAGTGCGTCGAGTGCCGATACCATCAGACTTTTGACCGCCAGACGCTGTAAAGAAACTGCTGCATGTTCCCCGTTGGCGTTGTGTGATCTTCGAGCTCGAAAGACGTCAATTCGAAATCCGCTTCAAGGAGATTCGTCAACCGCTCAATGGAATAGCGCTGTACATCAAACCCACTGCAACGATCAGGGCCTTCGGGTCCGAACGTCCCCAGCACAAAGTGGCCTTTCGGAACCAGTGCCGTACGCAACACATCCAGGTACTTGCCAACACTCGTGGCATCATTAAGGAAATGGAAGGTTGCCCTGTCGTGCCAGACGTAGTAGCGTCGCAAGGGTTCGAACTTGAGCACGTCGGACTCTATCCAGTGCACACTGGTGCCGACATTACCCAACCGCTTGGATGACTCCGTCAGTGCCGCCGCAGCGATGTCGAGTACGCTGATGTCGCTGTAATCCGAGTTGAGCAAAACGTCGACAAGTGTTGCAGTACCGGCACCGATATCGATGATCGGCGCCTCGGCAGGGACACCGGTCGCACGAATATGCGCCATGGACTTCGCCGGCACCGGCTGATACCACGAATGTGTCGTCGGACCGTGGTTCTGGTGAACGTGCTCCCAATGTTCTTTTGTCGACGCACTCATCCGGATACCTCCGTCGCAATTAGCCGAGCTTGCGTATGCCAATCGCTTCGCGAATCTGTGTCAGGTACGGAACGGAAAATTCCCGCGCCCGCGCGGCGCCTTTCCTGAGTTCCGCTTCGACCGCCGCTGGATCTGCGATCAGGCGATCGTATTCGTCACGCGCCGGCTTGATATGTTCATTGATGTACTCGAACAGGAGTTGCTTCATTTCTCCCCAGGCAATGCCATCGGCATAGCGCTGCGCGATATCAGCAGTTTCCTGCGGTGTTGCGAACGCCTTGTAAATATCGAACAGCGTGCTGTCTGCAGTGTCTTTCGGTTCGCCTGGCTCAAGGCTGTTCGTTTTGATCTTCATAATTAACTTGCGCAGGCGCTTCTCTTCGGCGAACAGCGGAATAGTGTTGTTGTAGCTCTTGGACATCTTGCGCCCGTCCAGTCCCTTGAGAACCGCGGTGTCCTCACCGATTACCGCCTTGGGCAAAACGAAGGTTTCGCCGTAGTGATGATTGAATCGTTGTGCGATGTCCCGCGCCATCTCGACATGCTGTTTCTGGTCCTGGCCGACCGGAACTTTGGTCGACTTGAACATCAGGATATCCGCCGCCATCAGAATCGGATAGCTATAAAGAGCCATCGTGATGCCCTTGTCCGGATCGTTGTTTCCGCTCTCGACGTTGGTCTGCACAGACGCTTTGTAGGAATGCGCGCGGTTCATGAGCCCCTTGGCCGTCATGCCATGCAGAACCCAGGTCAGCTCTGGAATTTCCGGTATATCGGACTGGCGATAGAAGGTGGCATGTTCTGTGTCGAGACCAAGAGCCAGCCAGGACGCCGCGATTTCAAGGGTCGACTGCCTGATCTTGTCGGGGTCTTCATTTTTCGCAAGCGAGTGATAGTCCGCAAGAAAGTAGAAATGCTGCGTGGACAAGTCCTTGCTGGCCGTAATACCAGGCCGAATTGCACCAACGTAGTTGCCGATATGTGGCGTACCGGTTGTGGTGATGCCTGTGAGATAGATGTCCTTGCTCATGCCTGCTAGTAACCCGCTGCCTGCCCGTCTTTGCGCACTTCAGAGGCGCCATAGTACACGCCTTCCTCAGCATCCCACATGATGGCCTGGTAGCCACCAAACTCGTGGTTGCTGGGCCCGATCCTGTGGCCCATCGCCTTGAGCGCCTTTCGTGTCTCCTCGCTGAACTCGTTCTCGAGATGCACGATGCCACCGTCTGTCATCACGTCGCCCGTCGGCTGCGACGAACCCTTGTGATTGATCCGTCCTGCATCGCCTGCTTCCTGCAGGTTCATGCCAAAATCCACCAGGTTGACGATGATCTGGGCATGACCCTGCGGTTGCATCGCTCCACCCATCAGGCCGAAACTCAGGAGCGGTTTGCCGTCTTTCATCACGAATGCCGGGATGATTGTATGGAACGGACGTTTGCCCGGTTCGAGGACATTGGCGTGCCCGGCTTCGAGTGAGAACAGGTCGGCCCGGTTTTGCAACACAAAGCCAAGATCGCCGGGCGTCATTCCAGAACCCATGCCATTGTAGTTGCTCTGAATGAGCGAAATCATGTTGCCGGCCGCGTCGGCAACAGTCATGTAGATCGTATCACCGTCTTCCAGACGAGCTTCACCAGCAGGCATGGCAAGCGCCGCTTTGTCGGGTGAAATCAGTTTGCGCCGCTCATCCGCGTATTCCTTGGAGATAAGTGTTCCGACCGGGACATCGGCGAAATCCATATCAGCGTAGAACTTCGCCCGGTCTTCGAACGCGAGCTTCTTTGCTTCAACCAGGGTATGCACGTACTCAGCACTGCCAAAACCCATTGACCGAATGTCATAGCCCTCGAGCAGGTTCAGAATTTGCAGCGCTGCAATGCCTTGACCATTCGGTGGCAGCTCGTAGACGTCCCAGCCACGGTAATTCGTCGAGACCGGCGTCACCCACTCCGACGTATGCGCGGCGAGATCATCGTATCGCAGCAGCCCGCCCTGCTCGGTCATGTAGGCGTCAATGCGTCTCGCAATATCACCCTTATAAAATGCATCGCGACCACCTTCGGCGATCGCCTCGAGCGTGTCGGCCAGGCGCGGATTCCTGAACACCTCACCCTTGACCGGCACACGCCCGTCGGGCATGAAGGTCTCGGCAAAGCCGGGGTAGTGGCCGATCCGGTTCTGGTTTGTGACGAGCAGACGTGCGATCTCCTCGGTCACCGGGAAGCCTTCCCGGGCATATCGAATGGCGGGTTCGAGCAGTTGCGAGATCGGCACACTGCCAAAACGGCCATGCAGTTCAAACCAACCATCGACAGCCCCGGGCACGCTTACGGGCAGGGCGCCGTACTTGGGAATATCGTTCAGGCCCAGTTCGCGAAAATACTCCAGCGTCATCAGTGCCGGTGCTCGCCCGGACGCGTTCAGCCCGATCAGCTCTTTCTTTTCCGCATCCCAGATGATGGCAAACAGGTCACCACCCATGCCGTTGCCGGTAGGCTCCATGAGACCGAGGGCTGCATTTGCCGCGATCGCCGCATCAATCGCATTGCCGCCAGCCTTGAGTACATCGAGTGCAATCTGCGTCGTCAGAGGATGGCTCGTCGCCGCCATGCCGTGCTGCGCAATGACCTCTGAACGTGACGCGAATGGCAAGCCCGAGTTTCGGTCGTATCCTGGCTTCGAATCAGCCACTACACTGCCTCCGATCATGAGAAGTGAAAGACCTGCAAGAAAGACTATGGATTTCATGGCTTTTGTCAGCTTTCAGGGCAAGGGCGCCCATAATGCCTACAAGAATCGAACTCAACAATACGCGTCAGCCGCGTGGCCTCAGCAGCGCGAATGGTAGGGCGATTTAAACGCGGTATCATGCAGGCTATGAGTGACGATTATTCCGACAAGAACCCTGACCTGGGACGCCTGTATCCCGCGCATGTATCCGCTGTCTGCGCCCGGCACGATCATGCGCTGGAGAATTCGGGGGCGGCACACGCTGTCATTTTTTCGGGTTGCCCGAAGACCGTGTTTTTCGACGATCAGCAATACCCCTTCAAAGCGAATGCGCACTTCGTCAGCTGGGCACCGTTGACGGGCCTGCCACTCTCTTACATCGTGCATACACCGGGTGAGACACCGCGGCTCATCTACTACTTGCCACACGACTACTGGCACCCGGTACCCGGCCTCCCTGATGGTTACTGGACAGCCCAATTCGATATTCGTGTAGTGCACACGATCGACGACATTGCGGCACACCTTCCCGACGATCGCGACAAATGCATACTAGTTGGCGAAATCGACGATGAGGCCCATGCGTTCGGCATCGAGCGTATTAACCCGACATCGGCGGTCAATATCCTGCACTATGCGCGCGGCGTAAAAACGGAGTATGAACTGGCCTGCACGCGGCTCGCATCGAGGCGGGGTGCCGCCGGGCACCACGCAGCCGAGAGCGCTTTTCGCGATGGCCTGTCAGAGTTTGAGATACACCGCGCCTACTGCAAGGCGGTGAGCCATGCCGATAACGAACTTCCCTACTCCAATATCGTGGCACTGAATGCACACAGCGCCGTGCTCCACTACACCGACATGGACAGGGAGCCACCCAGTGAGATTCGCTCATTCCTGATTGATGCCGGGGGCCAGGTACAGGGTTACGCGTCGGATATCACGCGCACCTACTCGTACCAGGACGCCCGCTTCGCCGAGCTTGTTGAGCGCATGGATGCGGCACAGCTCGACATTGTTTCCCGCATTCGCGCAGGTGTCGACTACCGCGATCTGCATGTCGAAACCCATCGCATTCTTGCCGCAGTGCTCGTAGAGGCTGGCATCGCCAACGGCGAGCCGGATACCCTGCTGGCCACCGGCGTCAGCTCCGCCTTCTTCCCGCATGGCCTGGGCCATTTGCTCGGTGTGCAGGTGCATGATGTGGGGGGCTTCATGGAAAACGAGACCGGCACTACGATCGACCCACCAAGTGGCCACCCGTTCCTGCGGCTGACCCGCGCACTCGAACCGAACATGGTGCTGACTGTCGAGCCGGGTATTTACGTTATTGATATGCTGCTTGAAAACTTGCGCGGCACGCAGGCTGAAAATCACGTGAACTGGGATGACGTTGACTGGTTACGCCCTTTCGGTGGTGTCCGCATCGAGGACAACGTGCGCGTCACAGCCGATGGCTGCGAGAACATGACGCGTGATGCGTTTACTGCTCTTGCTTAGCCTGCGCTTTTAGCCTGCGCTTTACGCGCGCTCCTTTGCGCTCAAGCACGGGCTGAATCAGCCTGCGCAACCACGGCATCAGCGCGACGATGCGGGACAGGACTGCGGTGCTCCTTGGCATTGCCAGTTCTTTTTGCCGGTTGCTACATAGGTCCAATACTGCCTGAGCCACTTCTTCCGCGGTACTGATCGGTTGCGACATTGTCAGGTCGGCGACAACATCGAGATTGTCCATTATGAACCCAGTATCCACGGGGCCCGGCGACACCAGCGCCGTTTTGATATTCGTACCGCGCAGCTCTTCAAACAGTGCAAAGGTAAACGTGCGTAACCCCGACTTGGTCGCCGAATACGTCACCTGGTCAGGCAACGGTTGCCTGCCTGCAAGCGAGCCGACGTTGATGATCACGCCACCGCCCTGTTCATGAAGATAAGGCAGGACGAGTCTTGTCAACATGATCGGTGAGCGCAGATTGACATCGACCATCGTGCCGTGATCTTCGGCCGTGACCTCTTTGAACGGCCCTCTCTGGTGAAAGCCTGCATTGTTGATAAGGATGTCGATACGGCCAAATTCGAATTCGGCCTTCTTGAATACATCGACACAGGCATCTGCATCGGACACGTCCATTGCAAAGATCTCAACACGCGCCTTGTCGCGCAGCTCTTCGGCGATCTTCTCAAGGTTCTTCTTGTTGCGGGCGACAAGCATGAGGTTGGCACCGGCATCAGCGAATTTTCGTGCGGTGGCCGCACCGACACCTTCGGATCCGCCCGTGATGATGACGGTCTTGTCTTGAAATATCATTTGAGAAGTTTACAGAAAACCAATTGTAGGAGGGGCTTTAGCCCCGATTTTCGCGGCTGAAGCCGCTCCTAAAATCCGAAGTAGCTTTTTATCTTTTTCCACAACGACGATTCCCACCCATAGACCTCGAGAACATCCGGGCTCAGCGTGGCGACGGGCATTGTCGTGTCGGGTGCGGCTTCCTGGTTTGCAGCAACGTCTTCAGGCCGCAATTCAAGCATTCCTGATTTCCCGTCCCTGGATTCTGTCAGACCATCGACGGCGAGACTCAGATACGGCAACACGTCGTCGTCGACGATGTCGTCGTGAAACACAGCATCGGGGTCGAAAGCCTCTTTCGACAAAATGACGCAGTCATCACCGGTAAATGCCTTTTCGTTGCTGATGGCTCTGATCCCTTGGTGGAATAGCTATAGATTAGTCCCTAACCGCCGGCCAAGCTGTGAGTCGGCTCACAAGACATGAAACTCGCATTATTCCAATTAGAAACAATTAGTTACACTGTTTTAAATGCCGAAAATGGCCTTTTTTGTGGCGTTCAGGCTAAACTGTCGGGCCGGTGTAGTGAATAAGACTCAAAGACCGAAGATCTCGCATGCAGCAGCTACGAAAACTCCTTTTTCTGACGGCGATCCTTGCCCTTCTCGCAGCCTGCGAGGAAGAAACGGCTGCCAGCGCACGTGGCGGTTTCGGCGGCCCGGCCACGGTCATCACTCAGCAGGTCGAGTTACAGCATATCGTCGATAAAATTGATGCGCTCGGCACCGCAAACGCCAATGAGTCCATCGAGATTCGGCCGCGTATTTCCAGCCTGATCGAGAGTTTCGCGTTTACGGAAGGCCAGAACGTCATGGCCGGCGACGTGCTAGTGCAGCTCGAAGACAATGAGATCGTCGCTGGCCTGACACTTGCAGAGGCGAACCTCTCTGAAAGCCGGAGTCTCTACAATCGCAGTAAATCGTTGGCCGACACCAACGCGATCTCTGCATCCACTCTCGATCAACTGCTCGCCCAGGTACGCGTCGACGAGGCATCGGTCGAAGCCGCCAAAGCGCGACTCGACAACACCGTTATTCGCGCGCCCTTCTCCGGCCGAGTGGGCTTGCGGCGCGTTAGCCCGGGGAGCTTCGTCAATACATCGACGGTAATTACGACGCTCGACGACGTCAGCCAGATCAAGCTCGACTTTGCTGTGCCCGCGATGTTTCTGACGGTCCTGTCAGAAGGGATGAACATATCTGCCCAGAGCCTCGTGTACCCGGATCGGATTTTTGAAGGCGCAGTCGCCAGCATCGATACGCGGCTGGATCCGATCTCCCGCGCGGTCCAGGTACGCGCTGTCATTCCTAATGAAGACGGCCTTCTCAAACCCGGCATGTTCATGTCGGTAGACCTCCAGCGTGATCGCGGTGAGGTTGTCGTCGCGCCAGAACAAGCCATCGTTCCTGAGGGCGACAACCAGTATGTCTACGTCGTTGCTGGCGGCGTTGCCGAGAAGAGGCGTGTCCAACTCGGCCGGCGCATCCCCGGTTTTGTAGCCATCGAGGCCGGCCTCGAGGCAGGCGAATCGGTCATTACCGAAGGCACGCACAAGGTACGTGATGGGGCCGCAGTCGAGGTATTGGGCCAGCCTGCTGCACAACGTCCGGACCGCCCCGATCCGGACCTAACCTAGGCCAGAGCGATGCTGATCTCCGACGTTTCTGTTCGCCGGCCGGTATTCGCGGCCGTTATATCGCTGATACTGGTCATTGTTGGGCTGATGTCGGTTTCCAGCATGACCGTTCGCGAGTATCCTGCGATCGAACGCCCAATCGTCTCGGTTACGACGAACTACCGAGGCGCGGCATCAGACATTGTTGAGCGGCGCGTTACGCAAGTACTCGAAGACCAGCTCGCCGGGATTTCCGGTATTACCAAGATATCGTCAACGAGCTACGACGAGCGATCCATTATCAACCTGGAATTCACGGCAGACATCGACGATGCCGCCAATGATGTCCGCGATCGCGTATCCAGAGTGCTCGGCATGCTGCCAGAAGAATCGGATCCGCCGACGATTAACAAGCAGGATGCGTCGGCTGAGACCACGATGTGGATTGACGTATCCAGCGACACGCTGTCAATCATGGAGGTTTCGGACTACGCCGAACGCTACCTGGTTGACACGTTCTCCAGCGTTGAAGGCGTGGCACAAATTCGCGGCAGCGGACGGCGGCGTCCGGCCATGCGCATCTGGATCGACCCAAAGCGTCTCGCGGCACGTGGATTGACCGTTGGTGACATCGAAGGCGCGCTGCGTCGCGAGAATGTCCAGATACCGTCAGGCCGCCTCGAATCAAGTACGCGAGAATTCACGCTGCGCACCAACACAGGATTGAGCTCCGTTGAAGATTTCCGGCGCTTGGTACTCCGCGAGGCAAGTGACAACTACCTGATCCGGCTTGGCGAAGTTGCGGACGTCGAACTTGCACCGGAGAACGTCAGAAGCTATTCCGCGACTGATGGCAGGGCCGGCATGTCGCTGGGAATTATTCCGCAGGCTCAGGCCAACATGCTGCGAGTCAACGAGGCCGTCAATCAGAGAATCGAGGAGCTCCAGTCTTCATTACCCAGCGGTATTAGCGTCTCGGTCAACATGGACACGTCAATGTTTATTCGGGCCTCACTCGTGGAGGTCGCCAAGGCGCTCGGTCTCGCGATGTTGCTCGTGCTGATCGTAATCTACGCATTTCTCGGCACTGTTCGTGCCACGATTATCCCTGCCCTGACCATTCCGATTTCGATTATATCGGCCTTCATCGTCATGGCCGCCCTCGATTTCTCGATAAACACGCTCACGCTGCTCGGATTTGTCCTGGCAATCGGCCTGGTTGTCGATGATGCGATCGTTGTACTGGAGAATATCGTGCGACGAATCGAGAGCGGCGAACCAACTCTGTTGGCAGCGACCAACGGCAGTCATCAAATTGGTTTTGCCGTCATCGCGACGACACTCGTTCTGGTCGCCGTGATACTCCCGGTGTCTTTTATGCCCGGCAATATCGGTCTGATCTTCGGTGAGTTTGGCATTTCGTTGGCTGCAGCCGTGATCTTCTCCAGCCTGATCGCATTGACGCTCGTGCCGATGCTGACCTCAAAGTTGTTCTGGGATAATCGCCTGCACCGCGGCTGGGTCGCCCGCGTACTCGACAAATTCTTTCGTGCTTTGTCGGAAAGCTACGAACGCGTTGTTCGGCGTTCGATTCGGCATCCGGTCATTATCCTTACATCCGCGCTCGCGATTTTTGCTGGCGGCTTGAGCCTGCTCGGCATACTCCCGCAGGAATACATGCCTCGTGAAGACCGTGGCTTCGCGATGATCCGCCTGACCGCTCCTGACGGCGCCAGCCTCGAATACACACTCAAGTACATTAACGCGGCCGAGAAAATCGTCTTGCAAGACGTTGCACGCGGCGACGTTCTTCGCGTACTCGGTCGCTCCGGAAGCTTTGGTGCCGGGAGCGATGTCAATACGGGCATGGTGATAGGGCCCCTGCAAGTGTGGTCAAAGCGTGACCGGTCTGCGAACCAGATCGCGATGGCCTGGAATAGACAGTTGGCACAACTGCCAGGTGTACAGTCTTTCGCGTTCGCTCCAGGTGCCTGGAGCCTGGGGCAAAGCAGTCGCCCGCTCGCAATTGTGCTTGGGGGCCTGGACTATGATGAGTTGGCTGAATGGCGAGACATCGTAATTCGGGAAGCCCAGAAGATCCCCGGCTTATCCAATCTGGAATCGAACTATCGGGAGCGCAAACCGAAGATCGACGTGCGCATCGACCGGGACCGGGCCGCCGACCTTGGCGTGTCGCTCTCTAACATCGGGCGCACGCTCGAGACCATTCTTGGCTCGCGGGTAGTGACAACGTTCATCGACGGTGGCGAGGAGTACAACGTTATCCTCCAGGGAAGCGATGAAGGACGACAAACCCCAAGCGACCTTGAGAGTATCTACGTGAGATCCGAAAGCTCCGGGCGGCTAATACCACTATCAAACCTGGTCGAGCTCGTGGAAATGGCGGGGCCTGTCGACCTGCGCCGATTCGATCGCATGCGGTCGATTACGATCTCCGGGACGATAAATGAGGGTTATTCGCTGGGCGCCGCAATTACCGATCTGGAGAACATCGTCGAAGAGCACCTGCCGCCATCGGTACGGTTGAACTACGATGGTGAGTCGCGGGACTACAAGAGCACCGGCAATACCGTCTATACAACGTTTCTGCTCGCGCTCGTTATTGCCTACCTGGTGCTTGCGGCGCAGTTCGAGAGTTTCCGGCACCCGCTGATTATCATGACAACCGTACCGCTCGCGATAACAGGTGCCCTGGTGGGGCTCGTAGTATTTGGTTCAACGCTCAATGTCTACAGTCAGATCGGGGCAGTCATGCTCATCGGCCTGGCTGCGAAGAACGGCATCCTGATTGTCGAGTTCGCCAACCAGTTGCGCGACGGTGGTATGGAATTCAGGGAAGCCGTCATTCAGTCCTCCAAGACCCGGCTGCGCCCGGTCTTGATGACCAGTATGTGTACAGCAGGTGGTTCGATTCCATTGATCCTTGCGACGGGTGCAGGCGCCCTGTCGAGGCAGTCGATCGGCGCGGTTGTGTTCTTCGGCGTGACCTTTTCAGTGATACTGACATTGATCGTCGTGCCGACCGTGTACGCCCTGGTTGCGAAGAACACGCACTCGCCCGAATACGTGGCGCATCTCATTGAGAAGCTTAAGGGCGAGGTTACTCCAGGCGCGGCCGAAAAATCGGGCGCATAAAAAAAGGCCGACAAAAATCGGCCTTTCTTCGTCGCGACTGAAGTCGCTCCTACATATCTAATTTACTCGGCTACAGCTTCCACTTCAGCTGCCAGCTCTGTGAGCATGACGATGGCCATCGGCGCTGCGTCACCTGGACGGGGGCCTGTCTTCAGGATGCGCAGGTAACCACCCGGCCGCTCCTTGAAACGAGGTCCGATTTCGGAGAACAGCTTGCCGACAGCAGCTTTGTCGCGCAGGCGATCAAAGGCCAGGCGGCGATTCGCGACGCTGTCCTCTTTTGCAAGAGTAATCAGCGGCTCGACAACTCGGCGCAGTTCCTTAGCTTTGGGCAACGTTGTTTTGATCGTTTCGTGCATCAACATCGAGGTCGCCATATTACGAAACATGGCTTTGCGATGTGAGCTATTACGACCCAGTCGACGACCGGATTTTCTATGGCGCATTATTCTTTCCTAAATATTTCTTAAGCAGGCATGCCGAGCTCGTGCTCGGGACGCAGGCTTGGCGGTGGCCAGTTCTCAAGACGCATGCCCAAACCGAGGCCGTGGCCTTCGAGGACTTCCTTGATCTCTGTCAGCGATTTTTTGCCGAGATTCGGTGTCCGCAGAAGCTCTACCTCTGTACGTTGCACCAGATCACCGATGTACATGATGTTCTCGGCCTTGAGGCAGTTCGCCGAACGTACAGTCAGTTCGAGCTCGTCGACCGGGCGCAGCAGAATCGGGTCGACCTGATTCTCTGCTTGCGCTGCAGTGCCGTCTTCCTGGCCTTGCAGGTCAACGAATACAGACAATTGGTCCTTAAGAATGCTCCCCGCACGGCGGATAGCTTCTTCAGGATCGATCGTGCCGTTGGTCTCGATTTCGATAAGCAGTTTATCGAGGTCGGTACGCTGTTCCACACGGGCCGCTTCGACCGTGTACGTCACACGGTTTACCGGGCTGAAAGAGGCATCGAGCTGCAAGCGACCAATCGGTCCCGCCTGCTCTTCGAAGACCGGGCGCTGCGTCGCTGGACGATAGCCGCGACCGCGCTCGACTTTCAGAATCATGTTCAACTCACCAGCCTTGGTCAGGTTCGCGATGACCAGGTCCGGATTCATGATTTCAACATCATGATCGAGCTGGATGTCGGCACCCGTTACCGGGCCCGGACCCTTCTTCGAAATACGAAGCTCGGCCAGGTCACGCGTGTGCATTTGCACAGCAACCTGCTTGAGATTCAGGAGGATCTCGACGACGTCTTCCTGCACGCCTTCGATGCTCGTGTACTCATGCAATACGCCTTCGATCTCCGCCTCGGTGATAGCTGCACCCGGCATTGACGACAGCAAGATGCGTCGCAGCGCATTGCCTAAAGTGTGGCCGAAACCACGTTCAAACGGCTCGATGACCACTTTGGCCAACAAATCATTGACCGGCGTGACTTTGACAACGCGCGGCTTGAGAAAATCATGTACAGAATCCTGCATGGGAAAAATCCCTCCTGACTACTTGGAGTACAGCTCGACGACGAGGTTTTCGTTGATGTCCGGGAGGATGTCTTCCCGATCCGGCAACGACTTTATGACACCTGCCATCTTCTTCGCGTCGACATCGACCCACTCGGGCAAGCCGACCTGACCCGCAATTTCAATCGCAGTCTGAATGCGAAGCTGCTTGCGAGCCTTTTCACGAATACCTATCGAATCGCCCGCCTTTACCTGCGCGGACGGAATGTTGACGACCTTACCGTTCAGCTCGATGCTCTTGTGACTCACGAGCTGACGAGCTTCTGCCCGCGTGGAAGCGAAGCCCATCCGGTACACCGCGTTGTCAAGGCGACCCTCGAGGAGGCGCAGCAGGTTCTCACCTGTTGAGCCTTTCAATTGCGCGGCATGCTTGTAGTAGTTGCGGAACTGACGTTCCAGCACACCGTACATGCGACGGAGTTTCTGTTTTTCGCGAAGCTGCAATCCGTAATCCGACAGACGCGGACGACGCTGCGGCGCACCACCCGGCGGTACGTCGAGCTTGCACTTCGACTCGAGCGGCCTTACGCCACTCTTCAGAAACAGATCCGTGCCTTCGCGGCGGGACAGTTTACACTTTGGTCCTAAATATCTTGCCATTAACTTGAGCCTCTATACCCGCCGCTTCTTAGGCGGGCGACAGCCATTGTGAGGAATCGGTGTGACGTCCTCGATGTTTTGAATACGAAAACCGAGGGCGTTCAGGGCACGCACCGCAGACTCACGTCCCGGTCCTGGCCCACGAACACGCACGTCCAGGTTTTTGACCCCGAAATCGAGCGCTGAACGACCGGCCTTCTCAGAAGCCACCTGCGCCGCAAACGGTGTCGATTTACGCGAACCGCGGAAACCACAGCCACCTGCGGTTGCCCACGATAGGGCGTTACCCTGACGATCGGTAATCGTGATAATTGTGTTGTTGAAGGACGCATGGATGTGGGCGATCGCGTCGACCACATGCTTTTTGACCTTCTTCTTTTTTGGTTCTGCCATAACTAATAATGCTCGTTGAGTATTTTGGCTTCTACCTGCGCACAAAGTAAACGTGGTGCACGTAGTAAAGCGATTCGAATTTACCTACCGTTTAATGGGCCTGCGCGGACCCTTGCGAGTTCGTGCATTAGTACGTGTGCGTTGGCCGCGCAGCGGCAGACCACGTCTGTGACGAATGCCACGGTAACAACCGAGGTCCATCAGACGCTTAATATTCATCGAGATCTCGCGACGAAGGTCACCCTCGACCTCGAAGCTGTCGACTGCCGTACGAAGCTTGGCAACTTCTGGCTCAGCGAGATCCTTGACCGGCGTCGCGGGATCAACGCTGGCCGCAGCGCAGATCTGCTGCGCGCGCGTGTTACCGATACCGTAGATCGACGTCAACGCGATCACGATGTGCTTGTTCAGCGGTATGTTTATGCCTGCTATACGTGCCACTTATATTTCCTCGTTTATCCCTGGCGCTGCTTGTGCCGGGCGTCTGTGCAGATAACCCGAACAACACCATTCCGACGAATGATCTTGCAGTTCCTGCAGATTTTCTTAACTGATGCTCTTACTTTCATGAGATCACTCCTGGCGCTGATCGAATCAGCGTACCTGTCCGCCTCTGCCATAGTTGCGCAGATTCGCTTTCTGCATCATGCCATCGTACTGATGGCTCATTGCATGCGCCTGCAACTGCGACATGAAGTCCATCGTTACAACAACGAGAATGAGTAATGAAGTACCACCAAAGCTGAACGGCATGGTCGGATAAAACATGCGTACCAGTTCCGGAAGCAAGCAGACGCCGGCGATGTAAAGCGCACCCCAGAACGTCAGTCGCGTCAGTACTTTGTCAATGTATTCAGCTGTATGCGCACCAGGACGTATGCCCGGCACGAATGCACCCGACCGCTTCAGGTTATCCGCCGTGTCCTTCGAGTTGAACATCAGCGCGGTATAGAAGAAGCAGAAGAAGATGATCATAGCCGCGTACAACAGCACGTAGATCGGCTGGCCCGGGCCGAGGTTCGCGCCGATCGACTGCAATGCACTCTGCAGTGCATTCGGCTCTGCCGCCTGTCCGAAGAATTGTGCAATTGTTGCCGGGAACATCAAGATGCTCGAGGCAAAAATCGGCGGAATTACACCGGACATATTGATCTTGAACGGCAGGTGAGTGCTTTGCGCCTGGTACATCTTGCGGCCCTGCTGGCGTCGCGCGTAGTTCACAGTGATGCGGCGTTGTGCGCGCTCCATAAAGACAACGAACACGATCGCAGCCACGGCGCCAACGAGCATCAGAATTGCCGTGACGGCTGACATTTCACCGTCTCTCACGAGTCCAGCCGTTCCGGCGATTGCGGCGGGCAAGCCTGCGACGATACCGGAGAGAATAATCATCGAGATGCCGTTGCCGATGCCGCGCTCGGTGATCTGCTCACCCAGCCACATCAGGAAGACTGTTCCCGTGACCAGCGTGATCATGGCCGTAATCAGGAATGCCGGACCTGGATTTACAACGATGCCTGCCTGACCCTGCAGCCAGGATGCAGCTGCAACCGACTGGAAGCTGGCAAGTGCAACCGTACCGTAGCGCGTGTACTTCACGATCTGACGACGGCCCGCTTCACCTTCTTTTCTGAGCTGCTGTAAGCTCGGCAAAATATGGCTCGCCATCTGCATAATGATCGAAGACGAGATGTACGGCATGATGCCCATCGCGAAAATACCGAA
>WTCH01000215.1 GCA_013138675.1 Woeseiaceae bacterium
CGCGCGATGCGCTTCTTATCCGTGAGCTGCTCTTCCAGCCAGTCATACTTCGCCAGCGCACCGCGGCTGCCCTCCGGGATGCCCTGGTTGTACTTTCCGGTTAGCAATCCCGAGGCGAGCGGGCTCCAGGTCGTCGAGCCATAGCCATAGTCCTCGTACACCGCGTCGTACTCCGGGCCAAAGCGCTCACGTTCAAACAGGTTGTAGACAGGTTGCTCGACGATCGGCTTATGCAGGTGATGGCGCTCGGCAACCTGAATTGCGGTCAGGATATCGCCGGCCGACCATTCTGATGTCCCCCAGTACAGTGCCTTGCCGCGCTCGATAATGTTGTGCATGGCCCAGACCGTCTCTTCGATCGGTGTTGTCGAATCGGAGCGATGACAATAAACGAGATCAACATAGTCCGTATCGAGACGTTTGAGCGACGCGTCCATGCCCTCGAGGAGGTATTTTCGATTAAGTGTGGCCTCCTCGTTCGGACCTTCATTCAGGCCCCAGTAGAACTTGGTTGAGATCAGGTAGCTGCCACGCCGCCAGCCGAGCTTCTTGAGAGCGGCGCCCATGACCTCTTCTGATTTGCCATGCGCATAAGCCTCAGCATTGTCGAAAAAGTTCACGCCGGCATCAAAGGCCGCCGCCATCAACGAGGCCGCAGTCTCCACGCCAAAGCGTGTGTCGAACGTGATCCATGAGCCCAGGGAAAGTTCGCTGAGACGAATTCCGGCCTTGCCAAGGTGACGGTACTTCATGAAATTCCTTGTGAAGGTACTTGCTGGCGCGAATAGTACCGCAGGTCAAAGGGAATTCTCGGCTGACATTGTGGTCTTATCCAGCAGGCAGGTGGGGAGATTCATGAAGCGACTTCGACCAGGCTTTCTGGCCGGGCTGAGCTGTTTGTTACTGGCGGCCTGTGGCGGCGGTTCGTCGGGCAACGGAGGAGGCACGCAGCCTTCGCTACCGGTGAGTAATCCGCCAACTGGCAACGTCCTTCCCGGCCCACGGCCTGGTGCAGGCCCACAGTCTATCGTTGCGTTCGAGTCCGGACAGGTAAGACCTCTCGCGTTATCCGCCGACGGTCAGCGCCTGGTCGCTGTCAACACACCCGACAACAGGCTCGAGATCTTCTCCACCAACGGCGGCCTGCAAGCTGTGGCTTCGGTAGCAGTCGGTCTTGAACCCGTGGCAGTCGCGCTCGACCCGTCAGGCCGTGCATGGGTCGTCAACCATCTGTCGGACAGCATCAGCATTGTCGATATCGATGCCCCTGTGCCGCAGGTAGTGCAGACCTTATGGGTTGGTGACGAACCTCGCGATATTGTGTTTGCTGGCACAAACCGTGAACGCGCCTTTGTCACAACGGCGCATCGCGGCCAGAACAGCCCGGTAGACCCGGCCATGAATACACCGGGCATTGGGCGCGCGGACGTATGGGTTTTTGACAGCACCGCAATCGACGATACTCCCGGCGGCGACGTCGAGGAGATAATCACGCTGTTTGGTGACCGGCCTCGTCCACTTGCAGTCTCCGCCGACGGTCTGCGCGTATTCGCTGGTATTTTTCTGTCCGGCAATCGCACAACGGCCATTGCGCCGCGCAACTTCAACAAGAGCGCACCGACGAACAGCGCGGACAATGTGCAGCAACCGGATACCGGCTTGATCGTGCAATTCAACGGTACCTCGTGGGTCGACGCGGACGGCAACAGCCGCAGTGCCTTCGTGCCATTCACTCTGCCCGACTACGACGTTTTTGAGATCGACGCTGAGACTTTGTTGGAGACGAGACGAGTGTCCGGGGTCGGCACGGTACTCTTTAATATGGTCGTCAACCCGGTCGATGACACGTTGTACGTTTCAAACATCGACTCGAACAATCACATCCGGTTCTCGGGGACGACGTCTCGCGGCAACACATCTGTCCGCGGCCATATCGTAGACCAACAGATCACCGTTGTTGGAGCCGGCCAGGACGTTCGCCAGCGAATGGTCAACAAGCACATCGACTTCAGTGTGCCGACAGGGTCTCAGGCCGAACGGGACCTCAGCCTGGCAACCTTGCTGGACATGGCAATCACGCAGGACGGCCAGACACTCTACGCCACGGCGTTCGGCTCGCAGAAGATCGCCGTGTTCGACACGACCGAACTTGCCGATGACAACTTCGTACCAGGCGCAGCGACTCAAATAGATCTCAGCGCCGGCGGACCCAGCGGCATCGTACTCGACGAGGCGAGCGGCCGCGCTTATGTGCTGACACGTTTCGAC
Source organism: Woeseiaceae bacterium (assembly GCA_013138675.1). GTDB lineage: Bacteria > Pseudomonadota > Gammaproteobacteria > Steroidobacterales > Woeseiaceae > UBA1847. The sequence goes on from WTCH01000215.1 coordinate 2,269, forward strand.
AACGGCATATCGACAATTGACCTCACAATCAACCAGGAGGCTGCACATCTGGCCATGTTCAACCCAGAGCCGGTCGAAATCACAGCGGGTCGCAAGTTCCTTTACGATGCCCGCCTGACATCAGGCAACGGCAACGATGCCTGCGCCAGCTGCCATATCTTTGGTGATACAGACGGCCTGGCCTGGGATCTTGGTAATCCGGACGGCACCGTCGCGCAAATACCAAACACCTTCATTCCGATTTCGCCGGCAGGTGCGCCACGTCACTTTCATCCGATGAAGGGTCCTATGACCACGCAGTCAATGCGCGGAATAAAGGGGCATGGCCCCATGCACTGGCGAGGTGACCGAACCGGCGCTGTTCGCGTGGATGGCGAAACGCTGGAAGAAGCAGCCTTTAAGGAGTTCAATGAGGCATTTGATGCACTGGCTGGCTTGGGTGGCGAAATCTCGACGGCAGACATGCAGGCCTTTACCGACTTCGCGATGCGCATTAGCTATCCACCAAACCCTATCCGGCAACTCGACAACAGCCTGGTCGGCATCGAGATCGACGGCGAGCGCCTGTATGACGATGGCATCGTACGTGTGCAAACCGGTTTGCTCGAAGTATGCGCGCAGTGTCACCCGATTGACCCGGCAGCCGGAATATTCGGGACACGCGGTCTCAGTGCCAACAATTCGCAGGCAGGAGAGAAGAATTTCAAGATTCCCCACTTCCGGGACCAGTACCAGAAAGTCGGAATGTTCGGCTGGGGATTCCAGTCACCAACCGCCACCGGCCCCCAGGTCCGGGGCTTCTCGTTCAACCACAACGGTGCGACCAGTTCGAACTTCATCATCGCCGACCTCGGCATGCCGCAAGCCGATTTGCTGGCATTGCGGGCGTTTCTCTATGCCTTTCCTACCGAATCGCCACCAATTCTCGGCCAGCAAGTTACGTTGACCGACAACAATCGTGCCTCGGCACGTACCCGCATCGACTTGCTTGTGGAACGCGGCATGACCGAAATACCGATCCCGGAATGTGACCTGGTTGTAACCGGTGCCATAGCTGGCGAGATGCGCGGCTGGGCGATGGACCGAAATGGCCAGTTCCGGCCCGACCGGGCAGCCGAATCCGCTATAGGCCAGACCAGCCTGGAGGCATTAATCGCGGCCCCGGGTCAGTACCTGACATTCCTTTGCACGCCCTGGGGTTCCGGCACACGCATTGGTATAGATCGCGATCTGGACGGCATTCTCAATGGCGATGAGTAGGGATGGCTTATTCAGGTTGTGTACCAAAAGCAACAGTTGAGTACACCGCCCGTTCGTCCTAAACTGGGAACAGAATTAAGAGGAGAAAGCGATGCGACAACAACTCATTGAAGCGCTCATGTACCCCAGATTGCTTCTCAAGCAAGTCATCGAAGACCACAACTACCACCACAAGAACATGTTCGAAGCTACCGGCGAACGGTGCAATCACTGCACGGGTGACGGTTGCGGCTGGGAAACCTGCATGCAGGATTTCAAGCGCATCGACGATATGACAACGGAAACCCTGAGTGTTTCATTGCGTCAAGGCATCAATTTTGTCGAGGCATTGCACAAGCATCTGCGCCACGACGAAACCACCTGCACCTGTGAGCCCTGCAACTGGATTCGTAATGCCGAGCACCTGACCGAGGAGGTGGAACTCCAACTCCCACATGTCGATGCGGCGGCAGCGCACCCCGAGCACTAGCTATTAAAAACCCCGCGTCGGCGGGGTTTTTGCTATTGATCGATGAGATTTCCAGCGTGTCTGGCCTGGATCGCGGTGATGACTCGGCGATCATTCTGAGTAATTCGTTGACACGACATAAGTACACGATTTTTTATCTTTAATTATCAACGATTTAGTGTATTTCCCTAGAAATTATTCGAATTAACCCTTCAAACCCCTCGCCGCCTATATAAGAATAGGAATCGTACGAGCGCAGGGACCGGCAACACGCCGGAAAATAATAATAAAACACGGGAATCAACGCGTGGCGCAAGCGCAAGAGAACCCTGTAAGCGAAGCAAAATATCTCGAGTTCTTTGGACTGAACCGGGCGCCGTTCGCGTGCCTGTCCACACCGTCACAGATCTTTGACTCGGCGCAATATTCGCTGTTGATGTCGCACCTCGCCAGCGCGACCGAAGAGACCGACTGCCTCGTGGTCCTTCGCGGCTCGAACGGGTCAGGCAAGACCACGCTCCTCAATCGGTACCTGAGTAAGCTCGACGAAGATGTATTCTTCGTGACGATTGACGACTCCTGTCGTGCAGCAACTGACTTCTACAGCACGTTTTTGCGACAACTCGGTTTCAAAGACATCATGGGCACGTTGAAAGAGCTGCGTAGCATAACCACGGAGTTTCTTGTTCATCGCGCCTCGATCGGCGACACCGTTCTAATGGTGATTGACAACGCACACCTGATTCGGCCGGTTGTTCTGGATCAGTTGCAGTGGATAGCTGCAGCCCGGGTGGACGACCGGCGCGTACTCAGCGTTGTCATTGCCGGAGACTCGAGCATTGCGCGCATCATTGAGTCCCCTGCACTGCAGGAACTAAAATTCCGCAGCCATATCGACTTTCAGATTCGTGTCTTCACCGAAGTCGAGGCAGCCGAGTACATGCAGTACCGACTGGACCAGGCTGGCAATGCATTTGCCGTGGAAATCGACGAAAAAGCGCAGTCACTTATTTACCGATTCACGGGTGGTTACCCGGGCCCCATCAACAAGCTGTGCGGCGCTCTGCTGAGCGAGTGTTGCGAGCAGGGAACGCGGACCGTCGGGCAAGAGATAGTCAGGACTGTTGCCAGCGACCTGGAGCTGTTACCGCATGTTTTTCCATCGCATGGCAGGATACGACGCCAGGCCGATAGGCCTGAAGAACGCATCACGGAACGCGAATCAACAGCGAAGAAGCGTAAAGAACAGAGCGCCAGGAAGAGCGCGTCGGAAATCACACAACTCAACGAAGCTCTCACTAAGGCCCGATGGGCTCTTCGCGAAAGCGAGGAGGCACGTAGAGCCGTTGTTGCCGATCTCAAGAAGGAGCAGCGGGAACTAAAAACCGCCATGACCAATGTCCACAAGGCAAGATCAAGGAACCAGGATCTCGACGTGATGAACGCGCAACTGGAAGCGTCGGTCGAGGAACTGAAAGCGGACCTCAAAACTGCCGACAAGCTCGGCGACGAATTAGAGGCCGTTGAAAAGCAGCTTGAGGAAGCCAGGAGTGAATGCGAATCACTGCAATCTCAGGCGGCAGACATAAACGACTAGTTGTCCGTCGGATCTCCGGGACTCAATACATCCGTATCGTCGTAGACCGGTGGCTCCGCCTCTTCGGGTTCGGGTACCGCTTTGGGTGCCGGCGCAGCACTGGCGCCGCAGGACCATCCCCAGCCTTGTAGCCTGGCTACGAACTCCTCGGCCTTGGCCTCGCAGTAACCCGCCTGGGTCTGGGCGCTCCACAGCACCTGGGACTCTCCCGGCGCCTCCGTATCCTTGTAGTAATGAACTTCGCAAGGGACCGTCAACCCCGGCTCGGTCAGAATCTCGACACGGCGCACGAGGTCACCATGTGTGCACTGGTACTTGCCAGCCTCCTGGGCGATGGCAATACCGGGTACGACTAGCGCCAGTAGCGCAATTGAATGTTTGATGTTCATTCTTTCCCCTTTCTGCTGCCCATCATCAGAGAAATCAATGCAGAGGCAACGCCCAGCAATGCAATCGCACCGCCATACTTAAGCATGTTCGTCATGCCGGATTCGAAACTCATCATATCGAAAATGACAAGCAACCCAACAACAGCAGACATGACAACAATGAAAAATGCACAAATGATCGCGATCTTTTGCATCAATATCTCCGGCGGCTCCAGCCTGTTGGCGATCCACCCTGTGATTGATCAAGGTCGTCTATACTACTCTTCCAGATTGCGAGGACAAAGCCTGTGCCAGCCAGGTTTGATGTAATCATTCTTGGCGGGGGTGCCGCCGGCTTGATGTGCGCGATTGCGGCCGGCCAGCGCGGACGGCGGGTTGTCGTCCTCGAGAGCGCTAACAAGACTGGCAAGAAGATCCTCATGTCAGGTGGTGGGCGCTGCAACTTCACCAATCTGCACTGCAGTCCAAAGGACTATCTTTCCGCCAATCCGCACTTCTGCATCTCAGCACTAAGCCGCTATACGCAATGGGATTTCATCACGCTTGTCGAGAAACATGGCATCGCCTACCACGACAAAGGTGCCGGACAACTTTTCTGCGACAACTCATCGAAAGAAATACTCGCTATGCTCGAGACCGAATGTGAAAGCGCGGGTGTTGAAATATTGACGCATTGTGAAGATGCCGCCGTTGCGTTTGACAATGGTTATTGCGTAAAGAATACCAAAGGCGCTTTTGTAGGCGACTCGCTGGTCATTGCAACGGGCGGGCTGTCCATCCCGAAAATGGGTGCCTCGGATTTCGGCTATCGCCTCGCGAAACAATTCGGACTCAATGTTCTGGACACGCGTGCCGGGCTGGTGCCATTTACTTTCTCCGGAGCGATGCACGAACTGACGGATCGATTGTCGGGCGTGAGTCTGCCGGCGACCGTTACCGCGTCGGACACCGCGTTCACCGAGGACATTCTGTTTACGCATCGCGGTCTTAGCGGACCCGCTGCACTACAAGCCTCGAGCTACTGGTCACCCGGTACAAACATCACTCTGAATCTCCTGCCCTCCACCGACGCCGAAGACATTTTGTTGGGCGCCAAGACGAAACAACCCAAGGCCCGCTTGCGAACGATCCTCTCGGAGCATCTGCCACGCGCCTTGGTGCTGGAGCTGCAGGCGCTTAGTTGGCTCGACGCCGCTGACGGACGAGTAGCCGAAATTCCAGACTCCGAATTACGTAGGATTGGCGCGATATTGCAGGCTTGGATACTCAAGCCCGCCTCGACTGAGGGCTATCGCACGGCCGAAGTAACGCTCGGCGGCGTCGATACCAATGAGCTGTCTTCCCAAACCATGGAATGCAAGCGACAACCCGGGCTGTATTGCATTGGTGAAGTTGTTGACGTGACAGGCCACCTCGGGGGCTTTAACTTCCAATGGGCCTGGGCGTCAGCACAAGCTGCCGGCCAGGTTGTGTGAAGGAGACACGAAGGTGAAGATCTGGGTCGACGCAGATGCCTGCCCGGTCGTGGTTAAGGAGATATTGTTCCGAGCTGCGACGCGGACCGGCGTAGAGCTGACGCTGGTGGCAAACCAGCCGTTGAGCACGCCCTCCTCGGCCAATATCAAAACAGTACAGGTGCCCGGAGGCTTCGACGTCGCCGACGATGAAATCGTGAAACGTCTGGGCGCCGGCGATCTCGTCATTACCAGTGACATCCCTCTGGCTGCCGAAGTCATCGCCAAAGGGGGGCACGCACTTAGCCCCCGCGGTGAAATGCACACCAGGGAAAATATCGGTGCACGCCTCAACATGCGCGATCTCCTCGACACCATGCGATCCAGTGGCGTCGAAATGGGCGGTGGTCCCGCCGCGTTTAGTCAGCGCGACAAGCAGACGTTCGCGAATGAACTCGACCGCTTCCTGACAAAATATGGCGGCTCGTCTGAGCAGTAACCGCTACTCCGCTTGCTGCAGTGCCCGGTTAGCCTCTCGTCGCAGATAGTGCCGGATCTTGAGCAGCTGTTCGTCATTAAGATGCTCGAAAACGGGCATGCCATTCTCCTGCCGGCTGCCGTCCCGGACAATATCGGCAAACGCTTCGGTCGATGCCAGTATCGGTGACGCCCGTAAATCAGGCGCCATACCGGGCGAGATCGCGTCGAAGCCGTGGCAAGCGAGACAGCGACCATACTCACCGGCACCGTCTTCTGCCATCTCATCATCAACCTCGAACTGCAGCATCTCGATCGGTTGAGCTGCAGCTGCTGGTGGCTGCGCCGGCAACGCGACATCGCCGTCCAGTGCAAACGTGACCAGGCGGCGATCGTGCGCGCCGTACGCCCAACCATTCGCAACTGCGATATCGCCACCGAGGCCGGCAACACCACCGCCATAGCCGACTAGCAAGGCAATGTACTGCTTGCCGTCAACCGAATAGGTCACCGGCGGCGCGCTTATGCCGAGACCGGCATCAAATGACCACAACTCCTCGCCCGTCGTCGCGTTGTACGCACGAAACGTCCCATCGACGCGGCCCTGCAACACGAGGTTGCCCGCTGTCGTCATCGTTCCGCCATGGCTCACGCCATACATCGGCACTTCCCACGCTACGGTATTTGTTACGGGATCACGTGCCTGCAATGAGCCGGCCACATGTGAGCGGTCTTCGACCCATGACCAGCCTACGCCCGTCGTATCGCCTTCGAAAACAGCCGATTGCCACGTGTCGTGCTCGATGCCTTCATCGGTATACAGCGCTGACATTTGCACGACCGGAATGTAGACAAGCCCGGTCTCGGGGTTGTATGACATCGCGTGCCAGCTGTGCGCACCGGCCGGCGTCGGCGAGATGCGCTCTTCGCCATCTTCGTATCGTGCTCCAGGACGCTCGACTGGCCGCCCGGTCTCCATGTCGACATGCGTTGCCCAGTTGATCTCGGCATAGGCCTCGGCCGAGACCAGTTCGTGATTTTCGCGATCATGAACGTAGAAGAAGCCGTTCTTCGGCGCCTGCATCATCGCCTTGACAGTGCGGCCATCAATCTCGAGGTCGGCCAGCACAATATCCATGTTCGAGTTGTAGTCCCAGGTTTCGCCTGGCGTGTTCTGGTAATGCCACAGGTAGTCGCCCGTATCGGGGTCGAGCGCCACGATGGAGTCGAGAAACAGGTTGTCACCGCCACCCGGGCTACGGATCTTCTGGTTCCAAGGAGCGCCGTTGCCCGTGCCAACATAGAGCACGTCGAGGTCGGCATCGTAAGTAAAGCCATGCCAGGCATTGCCGCCGCCACCAAACTTCCACCACTCACCCGTCCAGGTTTTGGCCGCCATCTCCATGGCTTCGTTCTCGAAGCCGTCGGCGGGATTGCCGGGCACGATGTAGAAACGCCAGGCGTGTTCGCCGGTTTCTGCGTCGTAAGCCGTCACATAGCCACGGTTCGGACCCGCCTCGGTGCCACCGCTGCCGATCATGACCTTGCCTTTGAAGATCTTCGGCGCGCCGGTGTTATAGAGCGGCATGCCGGCATCGTAGATGCGCTCGCTCCAGGCCTGCTCGCCCGTTGCGCGATCGATA
>WTCH01000345.1 GCA_013138675.1 Woeseiaceae bacterium
GGTAGTCCGCAACAATGTCCTGCCCTTCTGTCGGCTTCCTGAGTAACGGCACTGCCTCGTAGCGTTCCATTGACGTCAACAATGGTGTTGGCTTCTCGACGCCTGCAACAGCCCAGCGCGCCCTGTGGCGATGACCTTCGAGTTCTTCGAGTGCGCCTGCCGAAGCCAGCACGCCGAGTTCGCGCCGGTCGAGCCCGACGTTTTCCACCAGCTGCTGAGTATTCTGGTAACCGCCTGCCTGTCGTTTTTCGGCGATGCGCCGTCCGCTCTCCTCGGAGAGACCCTTGGCCATCCGTAAGCCAAGCCGCAATGCCGCCGCACCATCGTCTCGCGCTTCGAGCGTGCAGTCCCAGTCACTTTGGTCAATATCCACTGCACGAATCTCGACGCCGTGGCGGCGCGCATCCTGCGTCAACTGGGACGCCGAGTAAAAACCCATCGGCTGACTGTTCAACAGCGCTGCCGTAAATGCCGCAGACTCATGACACTTCAACCACGACGAGACGTACACAAGCAGCGCGAAACTCGCCGAGTGCGACTCGGGAAAACCGTACTCACCAAAACCTTCAATCTGGCGAAAGATCTGGCGCGCGAACTCTTCCTCGTAGCCACGCGCACGCATGCCATTGATCAGTTTCTCTTCAAACGGTCCCAGCCCACCACGGCGCTTCCACGCAGCCATGGCCCGCCGCAGCCGGTCGGCCTCCCCTGGCGTGAATCCTGCCGCGACAACCGCAAGCTGCATGACCTGTTCCTGGAATATCGGCACACCCAGCGTACGTTGCAACACACCTTTGACGTCCTCACTCGGATAGTCCACCGCTTCTTCGCCGTTTCGCCGGCGCAGGTATGGGTGCACCATGTCACCCTGGATCGGGCCGGGACGAATGATCGCCACCTCGATAACGAGGTCGTAATAACAACGCGGTCGCAGGCGCGGCAACATGGCCATCTGTGCACGCGATTCGATCTGAAATACACCCATCGTGTCACCGGCACAGATCATGTCGTAAACAAGCGGGTCCTCGGCCGGTACCGTGGCCAGCGTCAGCACACGACCGTCGAATTTACGCAGCAAATCGAAACTGCGACGAATCGCCGTCAGCATGCCGAGCCCAAGCACATCGACCTTGAGCAAACCAAGATCTTCGAGATCGGTTTTTTCCCACTGGATGACGGTGCGGTCCGGCATCGCGGCATTCTCGATCGGCACGAGGTCCGATAACAGGCCATTCGAGATCACGAAACCACCGACGTGCTGCGACAAATGCCGTGGAAAACCGAGCATCTCCCTGACCAGGTACAAGAGGCGCTTAACAATCGGACTCTCGGGATCGAGACCGGCTTCGAGAACGCGACTGTCATCAATGCGCTGACCGTCCCACCACTGCATCGAGCGCGCCATCCGACTGACCTGCAATTCACTGAGACCCAGCGCCTTGCCGACGTCTCTCAGCGCGCTACGTGGTCGATACGTGATGATTGTTGCGGCAAGTGCGGCACGTTCCCGGCCATACTTCTCATAGATGTACTGTATGACTTCTTCACGACGTTCATGCTCGAAGTCGACGTCGATGTCTGGTGGCTCATTGCGCTCTTTCGAAATAAATCGCTCGACGAGCATGGCCATGCGGTCCGGGTCGACCTCGGTAATACCAAGGCAATAGCACACGGCCGAGTTCGCTGCGGACCCGCGGCCCTGGCAAAGAATAGCCTGTGAACGGGCATACGCCACGATGTCGTACACGGTCAGAAAATACCGCTCATACTCAAGGTCCGCGATGAGTTCGAGTTCGTGTTCGATGAGCTTGACGACCTTGCGTGATGCACCGCCCGGCCAGCGCCTTTGCATGCCCTGCTCTGTCAGGTGCCGCAAATAACTCGCCGGCGTCTCACCGTCAGGAACTATTTCATCGGGGTATTCATAACGCAGTTCATCAAGCGAAAAGTCGATGGTCTCTGCAATGCGCAGAGTTTCATCGAGCAATCCCTGCGGATAGACATGCTTAAGTACGTCCAGCGAACGCAGGTGCCGCTCGCCGTTCGGATACAGCGCAAACCCGGCGTTATCAACCGTAACGCCTTCGCGTATCGCCGTGAGCGCGTCCTGCACGATCCTGCGTGCGCGACTGTGCATGTGCACATCACCGCAGGCGACGAGTGGCACTTTGAGCCTGCGGCCTTCCTCAACCAGGCTGGCCAGTTTCTCGCGCTGTCGACCATCGGCCAGTAACTCGACGGCAATCCACAGGCGATCACGGAATGTTTCGCGTATCCAATGGTCCTCGACATCGAGCGAAAGCGTCTCATCCGGTACCCAGAGCGCGATGCAGCCCGGTAGACCGTCTTCGAACGCGAGCCGTGCCAGTTCGTAGGAGCCCTTTTCAGCAGCACGCCTGGCCTTGGTGATCAACTCGCAAAGAGCGGCGTAACCGGACCGGTTCTGTGCCAGCACGACAAGCTTGCGCCCGCTCCTCAGGCGCAACTCGGAACCGATGATGAGTTTCTTCAGGCCGTGTTCTTTTGCCGCGGTATGCGCGCGCACGATACCCGACATCGAACACTCATCCGTGATCGCGAGTGCTTCGTAGCCTAACGCCGCGGCTGTCTCGACCAGTTCCTCAGGATGAGATGCACCGCGCAGGAAGGTGAAATTACTGAGGGCGTGCAGTTCGGCATAACTCACCCGAAAAAGCCGTGCAGGTACCAGTCGGCATTGCGATTACGGTTACGAAACACCCACAGACGCATACCGCGCGGATTAACCGCGGTGTAATAGTCGCGCGCGATGCTGTCTTCGTCCCACCACCCGGTCTCGAGCCGCTCGGGCCCATCGAGAATTCTCAATCGCCCCTGGTGCAGTGGATAGCCCTGTTCGACCGACAGCAAGGCAGGCTCGGGCAACATCCAGAGCGGCCGTTGCAGGTTCTCCCTGACCGCCAACAGGATGTCACCGGTCTTATCGGCTAGCAGGCTGCGGGGTTGCCAGGCCAGCTGTGGACGATGCTCAGCAACGGTTGTTACGCCGGCCACCGACTGGTTGCCGACACGCGCCACCAGCCGTTCGGCCAGCTGCGCGATCGAAAACCGTATCCCCTTGCTGGCTGTCTTGCCGCGGAACACCAAACGCCCTGACTCGGCATGCAGTGCTTGTGCGCGACCGCCCTCCAGCCGCACCGATATCACGGCTTCGGGCAATGTCAGTTTCTCGAACTGTATGCGCAGCAAATCAAACCAGCGCTCGCTCAAACGCTCTGCCTCGACACAGCCCAATCGAATCTTTGTAGAAGAGCTATTCAGGTGGAAAAAAGTAAACAGGAGTGACTGCACCCCCAGCTGCCGGGTCAGCAGAAACCGCTCGAGGGACTGCAATAACTCCTGGCAGATCACGAGCAGCAATTCACGATCGCTCTGTTCTTCCGTCATTTCATAGTCGGCACAAAAACGTTCAGGCGCGCGCCAGCTCGTGCGCGGATCCGGTAAGCGGCCCAGAGCCCGGTCGAGCTCGAGCAGGCGTTGAGGTCCAAAACGTCGGGCAAAGCCCTCTCTTGGCAAACGCTGGCAATCACCAATGTTGCGAACTCCCATGCCGGTCAGGGACTCACAAACCGCAGCGGGCCAGCCGAGACAGGCAAGCGACAGAGTACGCAACGCTGCCGCGATGTTTGTGGGTTCGCGAATACACGCGCGACGCCCGCCTTTTGCGAGCCAGGTCGCCGCGAGCGGTGTCGGTGCAATGGCCAGCAACGCTGTGAA
>WTCH01000005.1 GCA_013138675.1 Woeseiaceae bacterium
GAGACTCATCGAGAAGATCGCCGATCTCGTACGTGACAAGCGAATCGAAGGGATCAGTGAGCTGCGCGATGAGTCCGATAAAGATGGTATGCGCGTCGTCATCGAACTACGCAAGGGCGAGGTCAGCGATGTCGTCCTGAACAATCTTTACAAGCAAACGCCGATGCAAAGTGTCTTCGGTATCAACATGGTTGCCCTGCACGAAGGTCAACCCAAGCTCATGAACCTGAAGCAGATTCTGGAAGCGTTCCTCGCACATCGTCGTGAGGTCGTTACCCGGCGCACGATATTTGATCTGCGCAAGGCAAGGGACCGCGCCCACGTTCTTGAGGGCCAGGCCGTAGCGCTGGCCAATATCGACGACGTGATCGCGTTGATAAAGGCCTCGCCATCGCCGGCTGAGGCCAAAGTCGCTCTCATGGGCAAGGCCTGGGCGCCGGGTTCTGTCAACGAGATGTTGGAACGAGCAGGGGGGACCGATACCCGGCCGGATGGGCTCGAAGACGGATTCGGGCTCGTCGAGGGTGTTTACCGACTTTCTGCTGTACAGGCCCAGGCGATACTGGACTTGCGCCTGCACCGACTGACGGGTCTCGAACAAGATAAAATAGTTAATGAATACAAAGAGCTATTAGAGAAAATTAAAGAGTTTTCTAGTATTCTCGCGGAGCCGGACAAACTGCTTCAGGTCATTCGCGATGAACTGCACGAGGTTCGGGATGCGTTCGGTGATGAACGTCGCACCGAGATCGTTCAGGATCACAGCGATCTCAGCATCGAGGACCTGATTCCGAGCGAGGAAGTCGTTGTTACATTGTCGCATGGCGGGTATGCCAAGGCGCAGCCGATTGGCGATTACCAGGCGCAAAAACGTGGTGGCCGTGGCAGATCGGCGACCAAGGTCAAAGATGAGGACTTCATCGACAACCTGTTTGTAGCCAATACGCACGACACAATCCTGTGCTTCTCCAGCCGCGGCAAGATGTACTGGCTCAAGGTCTACCAGGTTCCGCAGGCCAGTCGCGGCTCGCGTGGCAAGCCCATCGTGAATCTGTTGCCGCTGGAAGCGGGTGAGCGAATCAATGCGGTTCTGCCGATCAAGGATTACGCCAAGGACAGTTTTGTGTTCATGGCGACATCGGGTGGCACGGTCAAGAAGACGTCACTGAGCCTGTTCTCCCGGCCGCGTACTAACGGCATCATCGCAGTGGATCTGCGCGACGACCAACTCGTCGACGTCGCCATCACCGACGGCAGCGCGGAAATATTGCTGGTAGCGAGCTCGGGTAAGAGCATCCGCTTCCGCGAGGAAGATGTGCGGCCGATGGGTCGCGGCGCAGCCGGTGTAAGGGGCATCAAGCTCACGGGAGACCACGAGGTTATTGCCCTGACGATCTTACGCGACGGACTTATCCTGACGGCAACGGAGAACGGTTACGGCAAGCGAACTGCCGTCGATGATTTCCCGGTTCAGGGACGCGGTGGTCAGGGCGTTATTGCCATCCAGACCAGCGAGCGCAACGGCAGAACCGTCGGCGCGGTGCAGGTCGCCGAAGACGATGAGATCATGTTGATCAGTTCTAATGGCACACTCGTTCGCACGGCTGTAGACGACATTTCTGTGCAAGGTCGAAATACCCAGGGCGTTCGCCTGATCCGTGTCGGGAAAGAGCAGCGACTCGTCGGTCTTGCGCGTATAGAATTCATTGAGGACGAATCAGAGTAGGAGGGCCTTCAGGCCCGATCGGATATAAGATCCGGAAATTCATCGGCAGCAATCACCCCATGCAAGGATCCTAGCGACATGTCTCGCGTCCACAATTTTTCCGCCGGCCCGGCAGCCCTGCCACTCGAAGTGCTTGAAACGATCCGCCAGGACATCCCTGACTGGCAAGGGACCGGCATGTCGGTCATGGAAATCAGCCATCGCAGCAAAGAGTTCGTAGCCCTGGCGGCGCGCTGCGAGGCGAATCTGAGGACTTTGCTCTCCATTCCTGACGACTATGCGGTTATCTGGACACAAGGCGGCGCGACAATGCAGATGGCAATGGTGCCGCTGAACCTTGCAGGACCTGGCGATACCGTTGACTACGTGCAGACAGGCAGTTGGGGCAAGAAGGCCTTTAGCGAGGCTAAGAAAGCGTGTAACGCAAATTTGGCCGCTGACAGTTCTGACCGAAATTTCACCTACATTCCCGATGAATCTGTCTGGCAACGGAGTGATGACGCCGCGTACCTGCACATCACGTCGAACGAAACGATCGCCGGTGTTGAGTTTCACGGTGTGCCCGGAGGCGATGTGCCCATCGTTTCGGATATGTCGAGCACGATCATGTCGCGACCCATTGATGTCAGCCGCTACGCCGTCATTTACGCGGGGGCACAAAAGAACATCGGACCGGCGGGGATTACGCTTGCCATCGTGAGAAAAGACCTGCTGGAACCAAAGCGTGAAAACCTGCCTCACTTGCTGATGTGGAAGTCGTACGCAGAATCGGATTCCATGACCAACACGCCGCCGACTTTCGCGTGGTACGTCGCCGACCTGATCTTCCAGCATCTTCTGAGTATTGGTGGTCTGGATGCGATGGCTGACATCAACAGGCGCAAGTCTGAGAAGCTCTACGCCGCCATCGATGCATCTGGTTTTTACAGCAACCCGGTCGATAAAGACTGCCGTTCGAGGATGAATGTACCGTTCATCCTCGCGGACTCCTCGCTTGATGGAAAATTCCTGGAGGAGTCGAACAACGCAGGGCTGACCAACCTCAAGGGGCACCGTTCGGTCGGCGGCATGCGGGCCTCTATCTACAATGCCGTACCGGAAGAGGCGGTAGACGCGCTAATCAAGTTTATGGCCGAGTTCGAACGCAGCAACGGATAATGAATCGCCCGCTGCGGCGGGCTCCAACAGGACCAGAATCAAATAATGTTCAAAGTACTGACACTGAATAACATCGCCGTTGAAGGGTTGCGGCATCTGACGCGAGAGCGTTACGAAGTTGCTTCGGAGATAGCGCATCCCGACGCCGTCTTGCTGCGGTCGTTCGACATGCACGACTGGGATTTTCCCGAGACCGTCGTGGCCATAGGTCGGGCTGGCGCCGGTACCAACAACATTCCCATCGACGAGATGAGCGCCAGGGGCGTGCCGGTCTTCAATGCGCCGGGCGCCAATGCGAACGCAGTCAAGGAGCTCGTCATTGCAGGACTATTGCTGGCTGCACGAAATCTCTGCGATGCGCGTGAGTACGTCACCGCGCTAAAGGAAACGGGAAGCGACCTGAGCAAAGCCGTTGAGGCTGGCAAGAAACAGTTCGTCGGTTTCGAATTGCCGGGCAAGACGCTCGGCGTTGTCGGCCTTGGAGCGATTGGTGTCGAGGTGGCGAATGTAGCGCTGGCACTGGGCATGAATGTCATCGGCTACGATCCAAAAATAACAGTGCGCCGAGCCTGGCAACTATCCTCCGGTGTTGAGCATGCCGAAACGCTGGATCAGCTGTTCCAGCATGCCGATGCGGTGACTCTACACGTTCCGCTATTTGACGAGACCAAAGGTCTGGTGAACCGGGACAGGCTCGCCCTGATGCCGGATAACAGCGTCATCATAAACTTTGCTCGCGGAGGCATTGCGGACGACGAAGCCGTGCTTGCGGCTCTCGATAGCGGCAAGCTGCACGCATACGTGACGGACTTCCCGAGCGAGGCCACCAAATCTCATCCGAACGTCATTGCCTTGCCACACCTTGGTGCGTCAACGGCCGAAGCGGAAGAAAACTGCGCGATAATGGTGGCCGAAAACGTCAAGGACTTCCTCGAGAATGGCAATATCCGTTTCTCCGTGAACTTCCCGGAGGCACGGTTGCCCCGTCTCGATGCGTATCGCGTTACAGTTGCCAACAAGAACGTGCCGAATATGGTTGGCCAGGTTTCGACATGTCTCGCGAATGCAGGCCTGAATATCGAGGATCTGTTGAACAAGTCTTTCGGCAATCTTGCTTACACGATCGTCGATGTAAATGGCCCGGTATCCGCGGAGACAATGGCGGAACTGCAGGCGATTGAGGGCGTCCTGACGTTGCGAAATCTCGGCAAGCCTGTAACCTGAACGCCACTATGGCGTCCGGAAAGAAAAACAAAGACGATGCGGCGGACCTCGCCGAGATTCGCAAACGCATCAACGAAGTCGATGAGCAGATCCAGGCTTTGATCAGCGAGCGTGCGCGTCACGCTCAGCAGGTTGGCGTAGTAAAAGGTGATCTTGGTTCGGCGGTCGACTATTACCGTCCCGAACGCGAGGCGGAAGTGCTGCGTGCAGTCGTAGACCGTAACGAAGGTCCGCTACGCAATGAAGAAATGTTGCGGCTCTTTCGCGAGATCATGTCGGCCTGCCTCGCACAGCAGGAGCCGCTGAAAATCGGTTTCCTGGGGCCCGAGGGAACGTTCACGCAGACTGCCGTCTTCAAACACTTTGGCCATTCAGTTCGTGCGCTGCCTTTTCACACAATTGATGAAGTATTTCAGGAAGTCGAAAGCGGTGTCGCCGACTTTGGCGTCGTTCCAATTGAAAATTCCACCGAAGGCTCGGTGAACAACACGTTGGACATGTTCCTGACTTCGCCACTGAAGATCGCGGGCGAAATTGAGTTGCGCATTGAGCAACACCTGTTGGGCAAGATGAAAGGGCTCGAGAACATTGATCGTATCTGCGCCCACGAACAGTCATTGGCGCAGTGTCGTGGGTGGCTTCGAGAGTATTTGCCGCACGTCGAACTCATCGGCATGTCGAGCAACGCGGCCGGTGCACGGCGTGCGCGCGATGAAGACGGCACAGCGGCGGTCGGCCCCGAAGTGGCCGCATCTGTTTACGACCTGAATATGATTGTTAACGGTATTGAAGATCGTTCGGATAACTCCACCCGGTTCCTGGTCGTGGGGCGGGAACTGCTCGCTGCCAGCGGTAATGACAAAACGACATTATTGGTGTCCACAAGCGACACGGCGGGAGGAGCCGGCGTGCTTCACCACTTGCTGCAGCCTCTCTCTGACCACAATGTGGTCATGACGTTTATCGAGTCACGTCCGTCCAGACGCAAGAACTGGGACTACGTTTTCTTTATCGATATCGAAGGTCATGCCGCTGAGTCGCCCGTGTCTGATGCGCTCGCGGTGCTCGAGAAGCAGAGTTCGTTGTTTCGGGTGCTCGGTGCCTACCCGAAAGCCATCGGCTGACGCGCTGCCCGTCAACTGACTGATGCACTTCACCGCAAATCCTTCTAACGTTCATGACGCGACGGTTTCTGTGCCCGGGGACAAATCGATTTCGCATCGCGCCCTGATGCTGGGCAGCATTGCGAAAGGCAGTACCGACATAAGCGGTTTTCTCGCGGGTGAAGATTGTCTTGCGACACTCACCGCGATGAGAGCGATGGGAGTACGCATTGAGCAAACCGGTCCAACAGAAATTGTGGTGCACGGGCATGGTCTGCATGGCCTTGCTCGACCCGAAAGCGCACTGGATCTCGGCAATTCCGGCACAGCGATGCGCCTGATGGCCGGCCTGTTGAGTGGTCAGGATTTCGACTCGCAGCTGGTTGGCGATGAGTCGCTGAGCGGCCGACCCATGGGGCGGGTGATTACGCCGCTTGCGGCGATGGGTGCTGATATTGGCAGTGAGGGCGGACGGCCTCCACTCACTGTTCGCGGTAACACGGCATTGGCGGCCCTCGACTATGTGATGCCGGTGGCCAGTGCGCAGGTAAAATCGGCCGTATTGCTTGCCGGCCTGTATGCCGACGGCGTGACATGCGTCGTCGAGCCCGCCGTTACGAGAGATCACACCGAGCGCATGCTGGGTGCAATGGGTGTCGAAGTACAGACATCCGGGCATCGCATATCCATCCAAGGCGGGCAGGCATTGAAGTCGTGCCCGGTCCGGGTCCCCGGGGACCTGTCGTCTGCGGCCTTTGTCATTTTGGCGGCAATTCTCAGCGACAACGCAGAAATTGTCATCGAGTCCGTAGGGGTGAACCCGACGAGAACCGGGGTCATCGATATCCTGCAGGCGATGGGTGCTGACATCAGCCTGGAAAACGCGCGCCTGCTATCGCAAGAGCCTGCAGCGGATATTCGCGTACGGGCATCCGAGCTCCATGGTGGTCCGGTTGATCCTGAGCTAGTGTCGCTCGCGATAGACGAGTTCCCGGTGTTGTTTGTTGCGGCGGCCGCGGCACAGGGTACTACGCGATTCTCGGGCATCGGCGAACTCAGAGTGAAAGAAAGTGATCGCATCGCTGCCATGTCGGCGGGCCTTCGCTCGCTCGGTATCGAGGTCGACGAGTCCGACGACGGAGCCGTGGTACACGGTGGGCAGTTCTCGGGGGGTGAGGTAGAGAGTTTTGGCGATCATCGCATCGCGATGTCGCTTGCAGTGGCGGCGGGCTCGGCCAGTGAGCCTGTCGTGGTGCGGGATACGGCGGCCGTCGAGACCTCGTTTCCCGGGTTTGCGGCGCTGATGGCATCCCTGGGTCTTAATATCGAGACAGGCACGGCATGACGCGAGAATTGAATACTCCAGTTATCACCATCGATGGCCCGGTAGGTTCAGGGAAGGGCACTATCGCCCGCAGCGTTGCCAATGCGCTGGGTTGGCACCTGCTGGACAGCGGTGCCCTGTACCGACTTGTGTCGCTTGCCGCGCTGAACCGGGGCGTAGCACTGGACGATGTTGATGGCCTGTCACGGCTGGCAGCAGCGCTTGATGCTCGCTTCGGCAGTGATGCTGATGGCGAGGAGCAGATCTGGCTAGAGGGTGTGGACGTGACGAGTTCCATCCGCACCGAAGAATGTGGCGCGGGGGCATCCACCGTGGCCGCACTGCAACCCGTTCGGGACGCTTTGCTGGGTCTGCAGAAGGGCTTTCGGCAGGCACCCGGACTGGTCGCCGATGGGCGCGATATGGGCACCCATGTATTTGCGGAGGCGGGTCTCAAGGTGTTCCTCACGGCGAGCCCGGAAGAGCGCGCGAAAAGGCGCCATAAGCAGTTGAATGACAAGGGTATTGATGTTAATCTCGCGGCCCTTTCGCGGGACATAGAAGAGCGCGACAGGCGCGATTCCGAGCGATCGGTAGCGCCACTAAGGCCTGCAGAGGGCGCCAGGATACTGGATTCCTCAGGCAAGTCGATCGAGGAGGTCGTCAGGACCGTCCTGGATTGGGCCGCCGAGCTTTAGTTTTTCCCGCAAAAAGGAATGGTATGGATCGGACATGGAGTCCGATTCTTTTTTTGGATTGCCGTCAGCCGCTGGAAGGGGTTTGACGTAATGGGTGAGAACCTCGCGGTTCTCTTGGTTATTAACAATGTCTGAAAGTTTTGCTGAATTATTTGAAGAAAGTTTTGCCAGTCAACAAATAAAGCCGGGTTCCATCATCACCGGTATCGTTGTCGCGGTAAATGACGATGTCGTAATCGTCAGTGCAGGCCTCAAGTCAGAGGCTGTCATCCCCCTCGAAGAGTTTAAGAACGATAAGTCAGCCGAAGGTGGTCTTTCCGTCGGCGATGAAATCGAAGTTGCGCTGGACGCCGTTGAAGACGGTTTCGGCGAAACCAAGTTGTCGCGCGAAAAGGCGATACGTGCCCGCACCTGGATTGATCTCGAGAAAGCGTTCGAAGAGTCACAGGTTGTTGAGGGTGTTATCAACGGCCGCGTTAAAGGTGGATTCACCGTAGAGATCGACAACGTCCGTGCATTCCTGCCGGGCTCACTCGTCGATGTACGGCCAGTTCGCGATCCGGGATACCTCGAAGGCAAGAGCCTCGAGTTCAAGGTTATTAAGCTCGACCAGCGCCGTAATAACGTCGTTGTGTCGCGCCGTGCTGTTGTAGAGCAGGAATACTCGGCCGAACGCGAAGCGTTGCTCGCGGATCTGCAGGAAGGCAACACCGTCAAGGGAATAGTAAAGAACCTGACAGACTATGGCGCCTTCGTAGATCTGGGCGGAATAGACGGCTTGCTGCATATCACCGACATGGCATGGAAACGCGTCAAACATCCGTCTGAAGTTGTTGAGGTCGGGCAGGAAATTGACGTCAAGATCCTGAAGTTTGATCGTGAACGTCAGCGTGTGTCACTTGGCATGAAACAGCTTGGTGATGATCCTTGGAAGGATCTCGCTCGTCGTTATCCACAGCAGACGCGTATGTTTGGCAAGATCACGAACATTGCTGACTACGGCTGCTTCGTTGAGATCGAGGATGGTGTTGAAGGCCTTGTTCATGTCTCGGAAATGGACTGGACGAACAAGAACGTCAATCCTGCACGTGTCGTTTCGGTAGGCGACGAAGTCGAGGTCATGGTTATCGAGATCGATGAGGAACGTCGTCGTATTTCACTCGGTATCAAGCAGTGCAAATCGAACCCATGGGCTGAATTCGCCGTTACGTTCAATCGTAACGACAAGGTAGCCGGACAGATCAAGTCGATCACCGATTTCGGTATCTTCATTGGTCTCGATGGTGGCATCGACGGACTTGTGCACCTTTCCGACATTTCCTGGGAAGTTCCGGGTGAAGAAGCGGTCCACAATTACAAGAAAGGCCAGGAGATCGAGGCCGCGGTTCTTGCGATTGATTCCGAGCGCGAAAGGATTTCATTGGGCATTAAGCAGCTTGAGAAAGATCCGTTCTCTGCCTGGCTCGCTGAGCATCCGAAGAACACAATCGTCACAGGCAAGGTCACCGAAGTCGATGCTCGCGGCGCGACGATCGATCTTGGTGAGGGTGTCGAGGGCTCACTGCGCGCCTCTGAGATGGCACGCGGCCGGGTAGAAGACGCGCGTTTGATGATCAAGGTTGGTGAGGAGGTTGAAGCCAAGTTCACGAACGTTGATCGTAAGAACCGCACGATCGCCCTGTCGATCAAAGCCAAGGAAGTTCACGACGAGCAGGAAGCGCTCAGCAGCTACAAAACTGAAGCTGGTGCAGCCCCTGTTGGCACGACGCTCGGAGAGCTTCTTAAGGAAAAAATGTCAGGCGGAAGCAAATAATACGTAAAAACAGTAGCCCAGACCGTCCGGTCTGGGCTATATTGTTAATATTATCCGTGGGTTACGGGCTACAGAAGAACAAGCGAAGCGAAAGATGACCAAATCAGAACTCATAGAAGTTATCGCACGCAAACAAAAGCACCTCCCAGCCAAGGATGTGGAATTAGCCGTCAAGCACCTTCTTGACCTGATGAGTGACGCTCTGGCAAGGGGTGAGCGCATCGAGATCCGAGGGTTCGGCAGCTTTTCGTTGCACTTTCGTCCGCCACGCATTGGCCGAAATCCCAAGACGGGAGAGGCTGTTGCCCTGTCCGGTAAATACGTACCGCACTTCAAGCCGGGCAAGGATTTGCGCGAACGCGTCAACTCTAGCCACCATTTCCCAATCAAGAGCTAGTCTCCTACAATCAGTTCGTAGTTCTCCGGAGTGAGCGCATGTTGAAACGTGCCGGCCTGATTATCCTGATCGTTGTTCTGTTCGCGTTGATGTTCACGTTTACGGCGTTGAACACGGGTGAGATCGAGCTGGATCTTGGCTTTTTTGAGCGAACGTATCCCATCTCAATGACGCTAGCCACGACCTTTGTGTTGGGCATGGTGTTCGGCATGTTGTGTATGACCGCATTCGTGTTCCGCCTTTTCAATGAGCGCCGAACTCTGCGGCGTTCATTACGCGTATCCGAGTCAGAAGTCAGCAGCCTCAGGAACCTGCCACTTACCGATGCCGACTGAATCCACATTTCTGCTTGCCGGGCTGTTCCTGTTGCTTGCGGCCGCGGGCTGGGCGCTCGGTCGTTTTGGTGAGCGAGACGAAGAGGAAGCGGCTCCACCGCTGAACATCGACTACCTGAAGGGCCTGAATTTCCTCCTCAATGAACAAACGGATCAGGCGCTCGAGCATTTTCTGGCGATGGTGCGTGTCGATGACAAAACCATAGAAACGCATTTCGCGCTCGGCAGCCTGTTTCGCCGACGTGGCGAGGTCGACCGGGCCATTCGCATTCATCAGAACATCATCGCGCGGCCGGACCTGGCATCGGAGCAGCGGGACCAGGCGTTGTTTTCTCTGGCCAAAGACTATCTGCATGCCGGGTTACTGGACCGGGCAGAGAAGCTGTTCTCGCGCCTGGCGCAGGGATCCCGGTACGAGGTGCAGGCACTGGAGAGCTTGTGCCGCATTTACGAGCAGGAAAAGGAATGGCAAAAAGCCATCGATGCCGGGCAACGTCTCGAAGCCTTGGGTGGGCGTTCACTGGCGCTACAAATTGCGCACTATTATTGTGAGCTTGCTGAATCAGCGGCATCCAAGAACGACTACGCTGCTGCGCGGCAGTATGTGAAAAAAGCTCAGGCAGGTCGGCCCAGGACCATGCGTGGCGCGTTGACGCGAGCCCACATCGCACGCGAATCGGATGACTCCAAAACGGCGTTGCGCCTGTACCACCGGATTATTGAGGAACACACCTATCTTATCGCCGAAGCGTTGCCCGAAATCGTGGCGACGTATGAGAGCGAAGGATCAATGGAAGGGCTCGACAAGGCGCTGAAGTCAATGCTCAAGGAAGATCCCGAGATGAGTTCGCTCGTGGCCTATACGGCTATCGTCAACAACATTGGTGGCATACCGATAATCGACGAGTGCGTCGAACACTACATGCTCGAGGATCCGACGCTCGCTGAATTTGTGGACCTCCATCAACTCACCGAGTCGAGTGAAGAGACCCACGATGTGGCCCTGCAGAAAGTGCGCGCCGCATTGTCCAAGCTGGCCAGTGCAACGCCTCGTTACCAATGCCAGGAATGTGGGTTCTCGAGCCAGCGCCTGCTCTGGCAATGTCCAAGCTGTCGAAACTGGGAGACGCAACGGCCGGCCTCACGGGTACAGTTCGACACTGTCTTGCAGCACTCGATTACCAAGCGCTAAAACCTCACAAAGAGGGGAATTTTGTGGCACGCGCCAGCGTGGGAATTTTCCTAAGCTCCGGATGGAATTCACGTCAAAAGGAGCTTGTTATGAAAACACCCATCCGAACGCTAATAACGCTGATCGCCTGCGCCCCATTGTGGGCATTCGCAGGACCGGTCGATATCAACACCGCAGACGCGGAAACGATCTCCACGGAGTTGAATGGCGTTGGCAAGGCCAAGGCTGAGGCCATTGTGGAATACAGGAAGAAATACGGCCCGTTCAAGAGTGCGGATGACCTGTCGCTCGTCAAGGGAATTGGCGACCGCACTGTGGAGCTGAACCGCGCAAATATCCTCGTATCGCCCGCCAAGAAGAAGTAACGCCGACAATCGTGATCCGTGTAACGCCAGCGTCCGTGACAGCAGTCATGACGCTGGCGTTTCTTATTGGCTATTATGCGCACTGCAATGGGCGCAAGGGAGCATCAGATTGACGAACAAGGTCAGGTCAGCAGTATTTCCGGTAGCGGGGCGCGGAACGCGATTTCTGCCGGCAACCAAGGCAAGTCCGAAAGAGATGTTGCCAATTGTCGACAAGCCTCTCATTCAGTATGCAGTCGAGGAGGCTGTTGATGCCGGTGCGACCAAGCTGATTTTCATTACCGGCAGCTCCAAACGCGCCATCGAGGATCATTTCGACAGCGATCCGGAGCTTGAGCGGGCACTATCAGATAGCGGTAAGGACGATTTACTCCGATCAATCCGCGACATCGTCCCCAAGGGCGTGACCTGTATCTATATTCGCCAGGGAGAGCCACTCGGACTCGGCCATGCCGTTTTGTGCGCCAAATCGGCTGTCGGCAATGAACCATTTTTTGTCCATCTCGCGGATGACCTGATTGCCGGAGATCCACCGTGCCTCACCCAGATGGCAGGAGAATATGCGCGGCACAGCAGCAGTGTGATCGCTGTGGAGACCGTACCGCATGAAGATACGTCCAGCTACGGCATTGTCGCGGTCAATGACGAGTCACGAATTACCCAGATCGTCGAGAAACCGGACCCGGAGGACGCGCCGTCGAACTCCGCCGTTGTTGGGCGGTACCTACTTGCGCCGGAGATTTTTGACAAACTCGAGACGACCGGACGCGGCGCCGGCGGCGAGATCCAACTCACTGACGCTATTGCCGACTTGCTAGCGGAATCGGCTGTATACGCTTATTCATTCAGCGGTGAGCGGTTCGACTGTGGCAGCAAGCTGGGATACCTGAAGGCCACAGTAGCCTATGGGCTTGATCACCCCGACACAGGTGATGCGTTGCGCGCACACTTGCGTGACACTTTATGCGACTAGCGGTATAGAGGGCTGTACTGACCACCCCCCTGGGATTAAGCTCGACTCCTGACTCTCAGGACGCCTCCAATGAAAAGACTGTTTGCAGCTTGCGTACTGCTATTTTCAATGTCGGTCAGTGCTCAGGATCGATACCTTGTTGATTGGGATACGGTTGGCGAGGAGACCCTGCAACACCTCTCCGAACTGGTGCAGATCGATACGAGTAACCCGCCGGGTAACGAAACCAACGCCGCCAAATACGTCGAAGCGATACTCGCGGCCGAGGGCATAGAATCGCAACTGTATGCACTGGACCCGGATCGCGCGAACCTGGTTGCGCGAATCAAGGGAAACGGTTCCAAACGCCCGATCCTCATCATGGGGCACACAGACGTCGTGGGTGTACAGGCAGAGCGCTGGACCGAGGAACCGTTTAGCGGCCTGCGCAAAGACGGCTGGGTTTATGGTCGCGGCACACTCGACGACAAAGACTCTGTGGCGGCCGGCATGATGGTCATGATCATGCTGAAGCGCTACGGCGTCGAACTGGATCGAGACATCATTTTCCTGGCCGAATCAGGAGAAGAGGGCACCCCGGATGTCGGCATTAACTTCATGGTCGAGAAGCACTGGGACGCAATAGATGCGGAGTACTGCCTTGCCGAGGGCGGTAGCGGAATTCTCGAGGATCAGGGCGTCAAAGTGGTCGGTGTGCAAACGACGGAGAAGATGCCCAGACGCGTAACCCTTATCGCACGGGGGACGGCAGGGCACGGGTCCGTCCCGCGCACTGACAATGCCGTTGCCGCGATTGCACGCGCGGTAGCACGGGCGGACGCATGGCACACCGAGATGCGTCTGAACGGAACGACTGAGACTTACTTTGATCGTCTGGCGACCATCTCGGAACCGGAAGACGCTTTCCGTTACCAGAACGTCGATAACCCGGAAGAATCCGATGCAATCCAGCAACATTTCCTCGAGAATTTCCCGTATCACTATTCAGTTCTGCGGACATCGGTTGTGCCGACCATTATCGATGCGGGATTTCGCAAGAACGTAATTCCCTCCGAGGCGACCGCGATGCTGGATATTCGCATGCTTCCCGACGAAGACGTGGAGGCCTTCTACGCGCAATTGGCCGAGGTGATTGATGACCCGAACGTGGAAATCGTTCCTGAGAACATCTACCGTCCGGCGGCGCCCCCTTCCGGACTCGACAATGCAATGTTCGAGAGCATTGAACGCGTAGCGGGCGAGATCTATCCCGATGCCATCGTTCTTCCCACAATGTCCACCGGTGCGACGGATATGGCCCAGGTGCGCGCCAAAGGCGTTCCGGCTTACGGAATCGGCCCTATTCGCAGTATTGCGGAACTGAATAGCGGCAACGGTGCGCACAGTGATAACGAGCGTGTATCAGAGGATGCGATGACGGACTTTCTTCAATTTCTCTGGATGACCGTAATTGACGTCGCTGCAAGCGAACTATGACGCAACCCGATCTCGTCGTTTTCGACATGATCGGAACGACCATTCAAGCCAGCGAAAAAATTCCGCAGGCGTTCATTTCGGCGTTCGCGGGCGAGGGTGTTCACCTGACCTCTAAAGATGTGTCTTCAATTCGTGGAAAGTCAAAGCGCGAAGCTATTCGAGAGCTGCTGTTGGTACGTGCCGGGGAAAAAGTTGCGAAGCACCGTTCCGATATTGTCTATGCAGCGTTCAAGGACGAACTGCTGAAGTGTTATCGCGACGGCCCTGTTACAGCGATCGTAGGCGCGGAAGAAACCTTTGACTGGTGTCGTAGTCGGTCGATTCGAACCTCACTGACCACGGGCTTCGATCACGAACTCGCGGCCGTTCTCATTAATAAGCTGGGCTGGATGGAATTGGTAGACGTCCTTATCTGCAACGATGATGTTTCGGCGGGCCGGCCAGCTCCGGACCTGATCCTGGCGGCGATGAGTCGCCTGAAGTTGGCTGATGTCGCCCGAGTCGCAAGTGTTGGTGACACGGTTTCCGATCTCGAGGCAGGCGCTAATGCAGGGACCCGGTGGAACATCGGTGTGTTGTCCGGTGCGCACTCCAGAGAGCAGCTTTCGGCCGCAGCTCATACGGCACTGATCGATAGCGTCGCGAATTTGCCAGGTCTGTTTTCCTAACCGCTCGACGACATCACGTGGAAATACCATGAATAGAATGCGACCCACACGCAAACGTGCATTACCTGCAATGTGCGTATGCCAACAAACCGGTTCAGCGCTCTGCTTGCTGCCGCAGAGACGATGGTTACGATGATGAAGCGCATCAATCTCGCGGGAATACTGATCAACAAGAAGATGAACAGGCCGTAACCCAGTTGCGCAGCCTCAAGGGCATATAACTTATACGGAGTACCAACAAGAGGGCCGATGAATAGCGCTACCAGGCCACTGTTTTGCAGTTGATCCCGCACGTTATTCATCATGCCCTCATTTATTGCCGGGATTGACGTAAACACTGCGCGCAGTGCATCTGCGTTGACAAGCCCCATAGTCCAGATGAATGCACCGCCAATCAAAGCACCCAATAGCGCCCATAGGCACGCCCACATCGCCCGCTTGAAACTACGCAGTGCAATCCAGCTGAGAAAAACATCTGGGACGATAAAGAAGAGCGTCGCTTCAGCCAGGCCCCATAGCGCGGCGAGTGCGTTAGTTCGATTGAGTTTCATTGCCCGCGGCCAGCTCCTGCAATCCACGTGTCACCCGGTTGTAGATGGTCAGCATTGTTAGCAGGGCGACGATCAACAAGACGAGATTCGCCCACCAGCCAAGATCCACTCCGAGACCGAGCAGCAGGCCGAACAATCCAAAGACAAACGCTCGATCGCTTTTTCCCATGGGGCCGTCGTAGCGGCGACTGGCACCTACCTGGACCGAAACAACACCAGCCATTTCTGTGAGAAGTGACAGGATTACTGTAACGACCACGAGCATCGGGGAAACGCCTGCCACCATGGCGAAGGGCAAATACAGGGCTGCGTCGGCTGCGACGTCGCTTAGTTCGTTAAGAAATCCACCGAGCTCGCTTTGCATGCCGTGTTCTCTCGCCAGCATGCCGTCGATCGCATTCAGCGCCATTCGCAAGAATAACCATAACGGTATCAACAGCGCCGCCCAGCGAGTTGCCGGGTTGAGCGCGAACAGGCTGCCGACTACAAATGAGATGAGCAGCGCGACCATGGTGACCTGGTTGGCCGTGATTCCGGCGCTAGCGAGTGCGCGGCAGCTTGGGCGAAGCAAGTTCTGGAATGCTGGTTTTAAGTCATAGATTGTCATTTCGGGCTGCTCCCCAACTCGGCGACGGTGTTCTGCAGGTCCTCGCAGATTGCAACGACGGATTCGGACGATTTGTCGAGATGTGAGTAACGTTTCGGCTTTCCGATGCGCAAACTCAGTTTTTGCGGGCGTGGAAAGGCCTTTCCTTTTGGCCAGGCCTTCGTGCCGCCGTCGAGATAGCAAGGAACGACAGCCAGGTCCGTGCCAACCACAAGACGACCGATTCCGGAGCGGAACCTGCCCATTTCGCCAGTAGTTGTTCGGGTTCCCTCGGGGAAGATGATCAGGATGTTCCCCTCGTTCTTTAGCAGCTCGGAGCACACGGTCAGGCTCTCGGCGCCCTTGAGCTTGCGATTGAAAGGCAAGGCGTTGATCAAAATAGCCGAGATAGCACTGCGCGGCAGGCTCGAAAAGAAATAGTCTGCTGCTGCCGCGGGAAAGGTCTGATGAATTTGTCGTAGCGGCACAGAACACAGCATGCACAACGTGTCGAGGTGACTCGTGTGATTGCACACCAAAATATAGGAGCCGGTCGCAGGAAGATTGGGCCGGCCATCGATGCGCATGCGATGGTAGACGCGCATCCAGCCACGCAACAGCATGGCGACGATGGAGCGAATTGCATACATGAGCATGTGCGGTTGCCGTGGGAAGTTCCGCAATTGCTCGGACATCGTTTCATCGATGTCAGGTGAAGGGTGGTATTCCCATTCGGTCATGAAACGGCCACCTCACGAATACCGTGAGTCCAGCGAATGACGTGAAAGAAAATCGGCGCGACGAAAATCATACTGTCCACCCTGTCCAGTATCCCGCCATGGCCCTTGATCATGGAGCCCATATCCTTGATACCAATGTCGCGCTTGATATAGCTGATGACAAGGTCGCCGAGCTGGCCACCAACACCAACCACCAAGCCCGCAACGACCAGGTGCCATGGCTCGAAGTGAGGGAACGAGAACCATAGCAACCAGGGAATGCCCAGCGAGATGATGACCGCACCCACAGCTCCTTCAATCGTTTTATTCGGGCTAATATTTTCCCGCAGCTTGTGTTTGCCAAACAGCTTTCCGCAGGTAAATGCTGCAATGTCGTTGATCTCCACCGCGAAAATCAGGTAGAGGATGTAACCGTAGGCATACGTTGTGTTTGCCAGGAATCCGAGATGGCTGAACATCCAGCCGAAATACATAAACCCGACGATCGCCAGGGCAATTTGCTGCAACTGGCCCTGGGCACGGTTGCGAAAAATAGGTACTAGAAGAATCGCGCCAACAACAAATGCCGGCAGCGCCATGAAGAATCCGTACCAGCCGTCATAGCCAAGGCGCGGATCCGGGACATACGATGCAACACCGAGCAGGATAATGCCGAGGTAGACAAGACCTGTCATCCACCAATCGTTGTAGAGACCTGTGGCACGCGCGAACTCTTTGAAACCGAATATCGCGAGCAGCGCGACGCCCGCAATCATCGCGGTGCGTCCCAGGAAGATGGTACCGATGACGATCGGTACCATGACAAGCCAGCCGCGGTAGGTATTCCACACGCCGGCGACATTTTTTCCAGATACACGAAGTATCGTGATCATCAAGCCGGCGAACACCAGCAGGCCGCCAATGATCTTTAGGTAGGTCAGGAAGACTCCACTCTGCAATGCGGTTTCAATAGTCATGTCTTATTTCCCCATCAGGTACATGCCGCCAACGAGCAGCGCCATGCCGGCGATATTCACAATCTTGATTGGGGTTCCGTATGCATACAAAGCAATCAGGGCAGCCCAGACAAACGTGGATGCGTAGATCGGGTAGAGGACAGTCAGCGAGCCACCTTTCTTGAATGCGGCGACAAACAGGACCATGACGGCGACGTAGCAGACCACACCCGCGAGGAGGCGCGGGTTAACGATGTAGCTGCTAATCGTGCCGCCTGCGGCGTCGGCGCCGGATTTGTACAAGTACTGGCCTGCGGCGCCAAGTAAGGCCGCAGCAAGAAACATGACAATCGATATCGCGGGAGTAGACATAACCGGGCACCTCTGACCGAACTGAGCAACAGGATAGATAGTCTCCCGGGGAAACGCGAGAATCCTGATGGCGGCCTGACGAATTGCCGATGACTGTTAGTTTCCACGATAGCAATAGCGCCTCGCGAAGCCTCTAATGTGCCAATCCGTATCGGGACGAAGTCCCGGCTGAATTGGAGGCTCAACCATGTTGGACAAAGTAGCGGATCTGGCAGGTCCGGGAATCAGCACTTACGAAAAAGTCGCAGAAATCCTGCCGCAAAATTACGAGTCACTACTGGGTCGCAAGGACACTCAGAAAGCCATTTACGATGTTAAGGAGTACATCGAAAAGGGGCTTGCCCGGGAACTCAACCTCATGCTCGTGCAGGTGCCCTTGATCGTCGAAGTGGCGTCTGGAATGAACGACATGCTCGATCGCGACGGTTCACGTACGCCGGTCGAATTCAAATGTGGCCTGGGTATCGATGAACCGGTTCATGCTTCAATCGTACAGGCAGCGACCAAGTGGAAACGCTGGGCGTTGCAACAGTTTGAATGCGATGTCCATGAAGGTATCAACACGGACATGCGTGCAGTCAGGAAGGATTATTTTCTCGACCACGACCACAGCAGCTATGTCGATCAATGGGACTGGGAACAAGTCATTACTGAAGAGGACCGTACCCTCGAGTATCTGACGACTGTGGTGAAGAAGATCTGGAAGGTTATTGTCGGTGCCGAGAAAATGGTTATGGACAAATACCCGGCATTGCAGGATCCAGGGTTCCCACCATTACCCGAGGAGCTGCACTTCATTCACGCCGAAGAAATCCTTGCGAAGTATCCTGATCTGCCAAGAAAGGAAAGAGAGACCAAGATCATCGAAGAATACGGTGCCGTGTTCATCTATGGCATTGGCTGGGTTCTTGAAGACGGCTATCCGCATGAAATGCGTGCGGCCGACTACGATGATTGGGTTACACCGACTATCGAGAAAGATGGCAAGCTAATGCACGGCCTGAACGGCGATATCCTGGTGTACAACCACTTGACCAAAAGACGACACGAACTCACATCAATGGGTATCAGGGTGACTCCGGAAACGCTCAAGGAACAAATGACGATTGCTGAGCGGGAAGACGAATTGTCGCAGCCGTATCACCAGATGATTCTCAACAATGAGATTCCGCTGTCGATCGGTGGTGGTATCGGCCAGTCACGGGTGCAGATGCTGCTGCTGCGCAAGGCGCACCTCGGCGAAGTCAGCACGACCGTGTGGCCGCCGCAGCTTCATGAGATCTGTGAAGACCACAATATTCACGTACTGAAGTAAGCGACGACGCATAAAAAAGCCCTCCGAAAGGAGGGCTTTGAAAGAAAGCCCTCCTTTCGGAGGGCTTTTCTTTATCTCATGGCGCGTACCAGATCGGCGAAGTGTAGGCGCGTTCCTGGATCGTCATCGGGACATCGGACGACATTTCGACTCCGAACCGCAACGCTTCGTAAGCGGTCCAGCGCGGCGTCGGAATTTCAAGGACACGAACGTAATAAAAAGCGGACAGGTTCTCATCGAAATCCGGGTCGGTCCAGACGCTAATGAGTTCCGTCGAACCAATCGTGTTTTCCCATGTTGCCTGTTCCACATTCACCGTATTGCCGACGGGAGGCAGCTTGCCATCCGCACCGAGCTTGCGGTCATCGCTCCACACGACGTCGTATACTTTTTCCTCGGTTTTACCGTCCTTGTTCATCCAGCCTTTGACGATCTGGATGCGATCGAGGTTGCCGCTATAAGGATCTTTCAACGCAGCGACGAGGAAAGTCGGAGATTTTCCACCCGGAGCTTTACGCAAATCGCCGCCCATCGGCACGCCCTTGGCATAACCGACACCTGCTGGCAGCCGCGTCAGGGTGTCTTCCGCCGTGAAATTCCAACCGCCGAAAAAGCGCACCGTCATGCGACTGCCGGTAGTCGCGTAAGTTTCCTTGCGCATCATCGCGTCGAAAATTGCTTCGCGCGTATTTTCGGC
Organism: Woeseiaceae bacterium; assembly: GCA_013138675.1. GTDB lineage: Bacteria > Pseudomonadota > Gammaproteobacteria > Steroidobacterales > Woeseiaceae > UBA1847. The sequence continues at coordinate 19,649 of WTCH01000005.1, forward strand.
AGCCCACACTGCGGCATAGCCGCTGGCAGCCTGTTGCCAGCCCATGACCGTGAATTTCGGATCGGGGGCCTCGATGACGACGTGCTCCCACCGGTGCGGCTCGGGTTCGACGCCGGAATGCTTGCCAAAAAAGTTTTCCTCTTCCACCGCCGCAACACTGGTGTGCGCGTCGGTACTACCGATCATGCCGAACTTGAAGGGGTTCACGCCAAGTTTCTTTTCCAGCGTTAATCCGGTTTTGAGGGCTTCGCGGGTGTATTCGTACTGCAACATTTCGGGCTTCTTTGCCTCGGTGCCGTTCAGGTTCGATCTGTCCCATGTTTCGAAGTCTGCGAACTCGTCATTCGGCGAGAGCATCGGGTGCGTCTCGCTGTCCCCCTTGATCTGGGTCACCTCGATAATCGGTTCCAGGCTGGCGCGCAGTTCAGCAAGTTCCCGGTTCAGCGGTTTGCCTGCAAAAGTCTCGACTGAAAACATGCGGCCGTTGCTGAGGTTGCCGTTGTGGGGAATCGCCAGCACCTCGGCGCCGGTTGTCTTCTGGAATCCGTCCAGAAACTTCCAGAGATCTTCCGGGTTCTGGCTGTCGAATTGGGAAAACGGCACCATCCGGTTGGCCTCGGTAGCATCGCCGCGGAACAGCACGTTACGGTGGAGATTGTTACCGCCCATGGTGGTGTATTCATATCCGATGATCGCCGAGAAGCGGCCCGGGTCGTTGTAGCGGTCAGCCAGCGCCGTGTAGGCGCGCCACGCATTGCGCACGGCCCTGTCGCTCTCGATCGGAGCGTCAGGCTTCGCCAAAGAAGCGACAATCTCCATAGCCGTCGTGAACACCCGATCGTCATCGCCGCTGATCAGTTCTTCATACCATCTTCGTCCGATCTCGGTGGCCAGTATCTCCGGGTCGCCACTCAACAGTTGCGGCATGAGGCCATACATTTCCGAATGGTCGGAGATGACGAGGAAGTCGAGCGGACGCGAGAGCTTTACGCGCAAGCCGTGTGTGGTGGAAATTTCCTCGCCGCGAGCGAATCGGAATGCGTCCTCTTGTCCAATCCTGTTCATCGTTCCGGCGTCGACTGAAACGGCAGTGTGCAAATGTGTATCACCCCAGAGGACCTTGGTCGGGAAATTCCGGCCGGCGTAGGGCGAGAACTCCGGCCTGGTGATTTTGGCAATATCGTCTTTGGTCAGTGCCTCATGATTGCCGGGTTCTTGCGACCAGGCTACGGATGTTAATGCGCAAGCGACAAGTACAACGAAGATCTGTGCAGTGTGTTTCATGAAGAGTTCCTCACTTCTTTTTTGTTGAGCTTTTGGTCCATTCCCGAGCGCGAATGACATCGCGTTGCAGATGATATCACTTGGCACATTAAATCAGACACTAGGCTAAACTAGCTCTTAGGGTCCGCTTATGACTCAAAGCAGACAATCCCCAGGGACTAAAGGAGCTACCTCCTCATGAAACAGACCACTCTATTTTTGGCTATCGGCGCTTGCATTTGTTTTTCTTCCAGCGCGTTCGCTCAAGATGTCCCTCGTCCAACCGATGAGCAACTCCAGAAACTCAAGAGCGTCGATTATTCACCGTATCCGCAGCAACACTTTCCAAACAAAGTCTATTTTGGCGAGACACACTTGCATACGTCGTATTCGACTGACGCAGGCATGATTGGTAACACACTGGGACCTGAAGACGCGTTTCGCATCGCTCGTGGCGAGCCGTTCGTGTCGAGCATGGGCGTGCCTGGGCAGCTATCACGGCCGTTCGACTTCGTTGTAGTGTCCGATCACTCAGAAAACCTTGGGCTAGCACCAGCGGTCGCGGCATCTGACCCGACTCTCCTGGCTGTGCCATGGGGTAAAGAGCTACACGACAAGGTCAAGGCTGGAAAACCCATGGAAGCGTTCGACATGTTTGTCGCTCAGATTTTTAAGGGGGAAGACCCCCTCGCCGGAAGCGAATTGCCTCGTACCTACTGGAACCTGGAAACTGCGGCCGCCGAGAAATACAACGAACCCGGCTTATTCACGGCGCTCATTGGCTATGAGTGGAGTTCGGCTCCGGGTGGCGCAAATTTGCATCGAAACCTCATATTTCGCGATGGTAAAGACAAAGCAGACACAATCATTCCGTTCTCATCTTATGACTCGGTTGACCCAGAGGACCTATGGGACTTCATGGAAGCCTATGAAAAGAATACGGGCGGTAAGGTGTTGGCAATTGCGCACAACGGAAACTTGTCAGACGGCCTGATGTTCGATGACGTTACCCTGACGACGAAGGAACCGCTCGATCAGGATTACGCCGAGCGCCGTATGCGTTTGGAGCCCATATACGAAGTAACGCAGATAAAAGGCGACGGCGAGACTCTTCCAGCGTTATCTCCGAGTGATGAATTCGCCGATTACTACACGTGGGAACCTGCATCATTCTCAGAGAAGACCACGACGCCAGAAATGTTGCCGAACGAATATGCTCGTGAGGCGCTTAAGCGAGGTTTGGCCTTTGAAGAGGAGATCGGTGCTAATCCTTTCAAGTTCGGCATGATCGGTTCGATAGACGCACATACATCGATTCCGAGCACGGAGGAGGACAGCTTTTTCGGCAAGATCAGTGCAGCCGAACCTTCCGGCAGTCCATTGCGTTATGAAGAGCTCGTGAACGGCCGACTCAGCCCCGATCCTGATACCAAGACTCGCCTTTATGAGTCTATGGCCGGCGGCTTGACGGCTATTTGGGCCCGCGAAAATACCCGCGAGGCTCTTTGGGACGCGATGGCGCGCAAGGAGGTCTTCGCAACCACTGGTACACGTTTGCGCGTGCGCGTGTTCGGAGGTTGGGATTTGGCCGCGGCCGATCTGGAGCGGTCGAATTTTGCGGAACATGGTTATGACCACGGTGTCCCGATGGGCGGAGACCTGGCGCATGCACCCGATGGCAAGGCCCCTACAATGCTAATCCGCGTTCTACGCGATCCGGATGGTGCAAACCTCGATCGCATACAGATCATAAAAGGTTGGCTGGACAAGGATGGCAATACGCATGAGCGTATTTATGACGCCGCCTGCGCCGACGGCCGAGGTGTGAAAGACCGGCGCTGTGAGAGTCCGGTTGGCAATACGGTCAATGTCGCAGACGCAAGCTACAGCAATTCAATTGGTGATCCGTTCATGGCAGCCGCCTGGACCGACCCCGATTTTGACGCTGAGCAGCGCGCTTTTTATTACGTGCGTGTGCTCGAAATTCCGACTCCGACATGGCTTGCGTTTGACGTCAAATATTTCGATATCGACTTACCCGATGATGCCCTGATGCAGGGACAGGAACGTGCCTACACGTCAGCGATTTGGTATACGCCATAAGCGAACACGAAATTTACTAAGAAAAAGCCCTCCTAAATGGAGGGCTTTGAAAGAAAGCCCTCCTTTCGGAGGGCTTTTCTAATTTGGCTCCCCGACGCGGACTCGAACCACGGACATTCTGATTAACAGTCAGACGCTCTACCAACTGAGCTATCGGGGAATAGGTCGTCACCCGTGCAATTGCTTTAGGGTGCGGGCCGGGATTCTGGTCTAGGCCCCCTCCCTTGTCAAGCTGAAGCCACCCGTTTTACGCGATTCGTCCCGGCGACGCTCGGATGGCTGCCATTCTTTTGGAAACTGATAAACTCACTCGGTTGCCCCCAGGAAATACACACGGAAAATGCACAGCTATGGTACGTCAACCTAAAGACCTTCCCA
>WTCH01000188.1 GCA_013138675.1 Woeseiaceae bacterium
GGCGTCGACCCACTCGGTGCTTTCGTAAGTAAGCCCCAGCTGGTCAAGCAGACGCTCTTCCATATCGGGCATGTGAGCAACGCCGTAGAAGATCCCAATGCGTTGTGCCCCGCTGTCAACCTCTCTCACCAACACGTCAATAGCGCGCTGATTCCTGGCTTCGATCACGGCGGAGCCCGAGTCATCCCCGAGCATGTCGCTGGCCTGTTTGACGTTTGTGATCTCATACGCTGCCATGGTCTTTAACGAGTCGCCCTGGCCGGATGACAGCACGCCGGACAGCATTTCCATGTCTTTTAGTCCGAGCGGGTCTTTCGCATACTCGTTAAGTGATGCGAAGAAGATCCGCCAGAAGTAGACGTACAACGATTCGCCGCGCTCCTCCATGCTTTCCCGCATTTCTTTGGGAGACAGGTCGGCGTGTACGAAATTGGCAGCGTCGTAATTGATTTCATCGAGCTGAAATGACAGGTCGAGCAAGCGCATCATGCCAACCTGCGTGGTCGAGAGAATGCCGGAACGTTTCTCGAGCCGGCCGGGTGCCAGTGCGTCTTCCGGTGCAATCAGTTCGAACAGTACAGCGTCGTAGTCGCGAAAACGCGTGTTGAGTTCAGCGTAGTACGACGGATCGCCGATGTGAACAGCGCCGACAAGATCGACTTCGAGCAACCGGTCATTTGCGAAAGGAACGTAGCGGGCGATCGACATCTGTAATGCGGTGGGCCGGTCCTGATCATCAACGGCAACTCGCGCGAACTCAGGCGCCGTGTCCTGGGCCAGCGCGCTCGACGCGAATGCGATGGCAAGCAGGCCCAGCAGCAGCAGTCGCGTATGTCGAGTGATGTTCATAGGGGCATTCTACCCCGTATTTTGCAGACCCTGAGCGATGCCGTTCACACTCGCGAGTAGTGCATCGAACAACGCCGTATCCTCGTAATCCGACGCGCGCCACCTGGCGAGCAGGTCGATCTGCATAAGGCTCATTGGGTCGACATAGGGATTGCGCAACATAATGGCTCGCTGCAGCGTGACGTCGCCTTCCAGAAGCATCTCGCGGTTGGAGTATTCGAGGATCAGGTCGCGCGTGAGGTCGTGTTCTTTCTCAATGATGGGGAAGAACTCATCATGCAGATCACCGGCCAGCTCGGAGTAGAGCTTCGCTACGCCGAGGTCTGCTTTTGCAAGCACCATTTCGGCGTCGGCTGTCAGCGCGCGCATGAAGTACCACTCGGCAAACATCTGGCGAAATGCGTCGCTGTCGAATTGTTCGGCCGCTTTCGCGAGCCCTGTGCCAATCCCATACCAGCCGGGCAACATGCAACGTGATTGTGTCCAGGAAAACACCCACGGGATCGCGCGCAAATCCTCAATACCCTGTTGAGTGCGTCGTGACGATGGCCGAGAGCCAATCCGCATGCGTTCGATCAGATCAATCGGTGTCGCCAGGCGGAAATAGTCGTGAAACTTCGGCGTTTCGTAAACCAGCTTGCGGTAGGCCCGACGGCTTTCCTCCGCAATGACGTCCATCATGTCATGCCATTCCGGCATATCGTTGCCACGATGTCTCGGCATGGCCGTGGCGAGAGCGACCGACCCGGTAACCTGTTCAAGCGTGCGTAACGCGATGCCGCGCAAACCGTACTTCTCGTTGATGATCTCGCCTTGCTCAGTCACACGAAGGCGGCCATTAACAGTCCCCGGTGGCGCACCGAGTACCGCGACATGTGTCTTGCTGCCGCCGCGGCTGATGGTGCCGCCGCGACCGTGGAACAGCGTCAGCTCGACGTCTTCGGATTCCACCGCATTAACGAGCGTGACCTGGGCATTTTGCAAAGACCAGCGCGCCGACGCGAGGCCGCTATCCTTGTTGCTGTCGGAATAGCCGATCATCACGGGCTGGCGGTTCGCGCGGCGATCCAGGTGCTCGCGGTAAAGGTCGGTGGACAGCAGGTTCTTGAGAATGTCGCGGCCGCGATCAAGGTCGTCCACTGTTTCAAGCAATGGCGCGATGTCGATTGGCACTTCGAAGCGCTTGTTGTGAAGTTCGCCCCACTGCGCCAGCAGCAGAACTGACAGGATGTCATCCGCGCCCTGCGTCATGCTGACGATGAACGGTCCGATCGCACACCGACCGTATTTGCGGCGGCAAAAAGCGATGGCCTGAAACACGGCGATGGTCTTGCGCGCCTGCGTACCGAGTGTCGCAGGCATGCTCTCGCGGGACTCGATCGCCTCGAGAATTCTCGCGGTACGGTCTTCACGTGACCACTCGTCCCAGTCCTCCTCACCGAGGCACTCACCGACCACGCGCCGGTGAACTTCGGCATCCTGCCGAATATCCAGTGTGATCAGGTGGAAGCCGAATGTATCGATACGCCGCAGCAAGCGGTTTACGGCGAACAGTCCCGCATGCTCGCCCTTGTTAGCTACAAGACTGTCCGCGAGCAACTGGATGTCGGCCCGGAACTGCATAAACTTTTCGTAAGGGAAGACATCGTCGTCGTAGGTAGAGTGCAGGCGCTGTTGGACGAGCCTCAGGAACACGCGATAAGGCATGTTCCGGTGGCGTGCCGGAACGGCATGGTAGGCATTCTGGAAAACCCCGCGATATTCATCGATCTTCGCGGTGATCTCATCACTGAACCCTACGCGCTCGGTCGTCTGGCTGAGTTTTGCAGCGATAGCCGCACACTCATTGAAGTACAGGTCAAGAATCAGTGAGCGCTGGCGAGCCAGCGTTGCACGAATTGTCTTGGCGTTTACGTTCGGGTTGCCGTCCATGTCGCCGCCGACCCACGAGCCGTACCGCAGGATGGATGGCAGCGTGATTTTCTCACCGTCTTTGCCATAAATCCGCGACAGGGCCATCTCGATGTCCTCATAGAACGGCGGTGTAGCGCGATAGAGAACGTCGGTCATGAAGAACAGGATGTGCTCAAGCTCGTCGGCGACCGTCATCTGCTCCGACGGATGTTCATCCGTTTGCCAGCCCGTCGTGATCAGGAGCCGAATATTGGCCAGACAGGCATGCGTCTCCTGGGCGGTCATGGTCGGGTCGAGTAATTCGACGAGATAGCGAACGATGTTTTGTTCCTTGCGTAAAATCGTGCGGCGCGTAGGTTCCGTCGGGTGGGCTGTGAAAACGGGCTCGATGCTCAGCGTGTTGATGAGCTCCTGCAGTTCGTCGACGGTCATGCCCGAGGCCTTCAGCTTAACGAGCGTGTCCTCGAAGCCGCCGGGTTGGTAGTGACCGACCTCGCGCAAATACTCGCGGCGGCGGCGAATGCGGTGCACTTTCTCGGCGGTGTTGACCATCTGGAAGTAGGTCGAAAAGCCGCGAATCACTTGCAGTGCAAGATCGGGGTCCAGGTTTTCGACGAGCTTGGCGAGCTCTTCACCCGGCTTTTCGTTTTCCTCGCGCCGGCGAATGGAGCGGCGCCGGGCGTTTTCGACGAATTCAAACAACTCATCGCCGCCCTGCTCCTTGATCAGGTCGCCGACCATTGCGCCCAGCGTGCGCACATCGTCGCGCAAGGCCTGGTCCTTGTCCTCGAACATGATGTCCTGGCGGCGCAAGGTTTTGTGTGCCCCGGTACTCATAGCTGTGAGTCTTTAATCGCGGAAGTTTTCGTATTGCAGCGGCAATTCGACATCGGCATTCTTCAGAAGCGTAATGACAGCCTGCAGGTCGTCTCGTTTTTTGCCGCTGATACGCAGTTGATCGCCCTGGATCGCGGCCTGTACTTTGAGCTTACTCCCCTTGACCATCTTGACGAGTTTTCTCGCGAGATCGGAATCGATGCCCTTGCGCAGGATGACCTGCTGGCGTGCCTCACTGCCACTGAACTCCGGCTCCTTTTCATCCAGGCAGGCGATGTCGATGCCACGTTTTACGAGCTTCTGTCGCAGGATGTCGAGCATCTGCTTCAACTGAAAATCAGACTGGCTTGTCAGGGAAATAACCTGGCCGTCGAGCTCGTATTTGGAGCCAGTACCTTTGAAATCAAATCGCGTCGTGACCTCGCGATTCGACTGGTCAATAGCGTTGCTCGCCTCGTGAGCATCAAAGTCGCTTACGACGTCAAAAGAGGGCATTGGGAGATCTCGATGGGTTCAGGAAGTACATTTAGCAAAATCTCATCAAGCTGCCCAGATACGCGAGCGGCGCTCCGGGCCCGCGTTGCACAGAATGCCAAGGATGCCTTTTGACCGTGATCATACTCCTTTCGACGACGACGGTGCCTGCATTTCGGGCGTGGCGCTGGCTGTCGATGCAAACCTCATCCACGAGTCGATAGCCGCCGCTGCCTATCTCAGGCAACAGATTCTCGACCTTGCTATGGAAGGCTCGAGTTTGTCAGTCGCAGTGCGCTGGTCGAGCACCGACAGATGCAATGCGGATACGTTCAGGTCTCTGTGCGACCGGCTGGGTGCGGCCCTGGATGACGTCGGGGCACGGTCCTGCAAGATTGGCTTGCTGGTCGATGCAATATCAGTGGCACCGCTCACCGCTTGGGAAATACGCAACGCTCACCTGGGCACAGGTCCTCTTTATGTTAGTTCGTCGCAGCAACCGATGCAGGAACGCCATTGGGAGCAACTCTGGCAGCAGCGCTCGAACGCCATGATCCGGCCGGTCTACGTGTCGTTTGTCAGTTCACAATGCCGCCTGCTGCCGGCTGAAACAGCAAACGGCGTCATTCCGTGTGCGGACATACAGGCGCCGACAGGTTCGGCGTGGGTCAACGTACCTGTCGATATCTCGAGCTTTGCCGACATCGACGGCGATCTTGACGAGGAGGCGCTCGAACAGGCAATTCGTGCCGGGGTTGAGGCAGGCGATGAAACGCATTCGCTTGCCTGCTGGCCGACCGCACAGATGCGGCATGACGGATGGCTGAATCGGCGCCTGGCGATCAATCTCACCGGTATCGGCACACTGGTTCAACGTCGCGATGCCGATCCCACCCGGTTTCATACACTTGACGAAATGTGCCGGCTGATTCGCCGCATCAGGGACGTCGCGCTGACACAGTCACAACGTCTCGCAAGCAGCAAAGGCAATGTGCCGGCCCTGGAGCAGGGGGACCCCGCGCGCCTGATGCCCGGCGGTCAATCGCGGGACGGCTGGTCACGGCGCTGGCAGCAGGAAGTAACGGCGACAGCCGTTCGGCATCGAAACCTTCTGGTGATCTCTCCGTGGTCAATATTTCCGGCCGATGTTGCCGACTTACGCTATGCCAACCTGTTGCCTCTGCTGCGCTACGCAGACACGTGCTCGATTGGGCCGCCGCCAGAACTCACCGCGTGGAACCTGAGGGATTTCAAGAGCTTCCATCAACAGGCCGCCGCGGTACTACATCAAAGAGGGCGCACGCAACAGATTGCAGTACACGCATGATCTAAGATACGGTGCAGTCGATGACTCCCGACGCACATGGCATCGCAGTTCTGTTCCTGACGGTCCTCGCGCTATTCCTTTTTACGCGCGACAAGATCCCGCTTGAGTCATCGTCGCTCGCAATTCTGATTATCCTGGTCGTCGGCTTTGAGATCGTGCCGTACGTAAAGGACGGCGAACGTGCACTCGAGGCAGCCGACTTTTTTGCCGGCTTCGGCAATGAGGCCCTCGTTGCCATTTGCACGCTTATGATGGTGGGCAAGGCGCTCGAAACAACCGGCGCACTGCAGCCGCTGGCCAACGTCGTTGGGCGTGCCTGGTCGTCACATCCGGTGCTCGCAACGCTCATTACGCTGCTTGCCGGAGCCGTTCTCAGTGCGTTCATGAATAACACGCCGATTGTGGTATTGCTCATGCCGATCCTCGTCGGTGCATCGCTGCGGTCGAAGTTCCCGGTTTCCCAAGTCATGCTGCCGATGGGCCTGGCCACAATCATCGGTGGCATGTCGACTACGATCGGCACGTCGACAAACCTGCTCGTTGTGGGTATTGCACAGGATCTCGGCGAACATCAGTTCAGTATGTTCGAGTGGGTACTTCCCGTTGCAATGGTTGGCGGTGTCGCTTTGCTGTTCCTGTGGCTGGTGGCCCCACGTTTGTTGCCAGACCGCACGCCGCCCATGGACGATACGACACCGCGAGTTTTCAGCGCGCAATTGCATGTAAAGGAAGGCGGTTTTGCCGATGGCAAGGCGCTCTCGGAAGTGCTCTCCAAAGCGGGCGGGCAGATGCGGATCGATAAGATTCAGCGTAGTGAGTCGCTCGTACTGGCCAAGCTGCCATCGGTGAAGTTGCAGCCTGGCGACAGACTCTTTGTTAAAGACTCCCCCGAGAACCTGAAACACTACGAACAACTACTGGGCGCGACGCTTTTCAACATCTCCGACATTGAGCATCCGGTCGATGAGCAAACGCCACTCAAGGCTGAAGGCCAGCAGCTCGCAGAGGTAGTCGTGACCCGCGGTTCGCCTCTTCACCTGAGAAGCCTCGCAGCGGCCAGCTTTACGACCAGTTATGGCCTGATGCCGCTCGCGCTGCATCGTGCGCGTGCGCCAAGCTCGCAGGTTACCGGTGACCTGAACATGATCCGCCTGCGGGCTGGTGACGTTTTGCTCGTGCAGGGCTCAGGCGAGGCCATCTCGAAACTCAAGGACAGTGGTTCGATGCTGGTGCTGGATGGCACGACGGATCTGCCGCATACGCACAATGCGAAACGCGCGCTCGCGATCATGGGCTTCGTCGTTCTGGCGGCGGCACTGGGAATCATGCCGATCTCAGTCAGTGCGCTGGTCGGCCTTGGCCTGATGATCGTGACTGGTTGCCTGGGCTGGCGAGATGCGGCGAATGCGTTGTCGATTCCCGTGGTGATGATCATCGTCACTGCGCTCGCGCTCGGCAAGGCGCTGATGGGTACGGGGATGGCTGACTTTATCGCGCTGAGCTTCGTCGGTGCCGCGTCAGGATTGCCAACCGCAATGATATTGAGCGCCTTCATGCTGCTCATGACGCTGATGACCAATGTTGTGTCCAACAATGCGGCCGCAGCTATCGGAACGCCGATCGCCATCAGTATCGCCGCGCAACTCGGCGTCAGTGCTGAACCTTTTATTCTCGCCGTACTGTTCGGCGCCAACATGAGCTTTGCGACACCGTATGGCTATCAAACCAACCTGCTCATTCTTAGCGCGGGCGGTTACAAGTTCAGCGACTTTCTCAGGGTGGGCATACCGCTCACGATCATAATGTGGATAGGTTTCTCGCTGGTCCTGCCGATGCTCTACGAGCTGTAGGCGCCAAGTTTCACCCGCAACCGTTGACCTCTGTACAGGCGCCGGGGATACTCGCGCCATGAAGGCTCACAGCAACAACTGGTGGTGGCTGCCCCGCATGGAGAGGGCGGCTGGCTGACTATTAGCTGAGCACAACAGGCAAAAGCCCATCTCCGCCAACGTGGGGATGGGTTTTTTTATGGATGCCAAAAATGGAAGCACCTTTTGATATTGCAGCAGATCTCGATACGCCGGTTTCGGCGTATCTGAAGTTGCGCGACCTGCAACCGCGCTTCCTGCTCGAGAGCGTGGAGGGCGGCGAGAGGCTCGCGCGTTACTCGTTCCTGGGTTTTGGTGATGCCCTCGAAGTACGCATGGACAGCGAGTCGCTACGGGTCAATGGCGAAGCAACAGCGCGGCCGACGAGCCAGCAGCAATATCTTGATGCCCTGCGCGGAGCGCTGTCGAAAGCACCCAGGCCCGGGCCCAACGTAGAAGGCTTGCCTTTCGCGGGCGGCCTCGTCGGTGTGTCGGGATACGACGTTGTGCGATTGTTCGAGCGCCTGCCGCAGAATACGTCACCGCAGGGAAGTGTTCCCGACGCTGCATTCGTCGCACCAGGTTCCCTGCTTGTGTTTGATCACCTGACACGCCGGGTCGCCCTGCTGCACGATGGTCCGGAAGCGGAACGAAAAGCCCTGCGCCGCGATGTCATCCGTTGCCTGAGAGGTCCGATACCCAGCAGCAATGGTGACGTCGAAATTTCAAAAGCTGAGGCAAGCTTTAGCGAAGCTGAGTTTTGCGATCGGGTGGAGGCGTGCAAGGAGTACATTGCGTCAGGCGATATCTACCAGATCGTAATCTCGGTGCTGTTCCGCGGCCGCTCGAACGTGCCGCCGTTCGAGGTGTACCGTGCGCTGAGGCTGCTGAACCCGTCGCCTTACATGTTCTTTCTCGAGTTTGGTGATCTCAAGGTCGTAGGCTCGTCGCCCGAAGCGCTCGTTAAGCTGCACGGTAGTGCGGCATCGTTGCGGCCCATCGCAGGAACGCTGCCACGAGGGGCGACAACCGCAGAAGATGTCGCGAATGAAAAAGCGCTGCTCGCTGATCCCAAAGAATCGGCCGAGCACGTAATGCTCGTCGATCTCGCTCGCAATGACCTCGGACGCGTAGCTCAGGCGGGTACAGTGCACGTGGATCCGTACCGCTCCATCGAACGCTACAGTCATGTCATGCATATCGTCAGCGGTGTCAAAGGCGAGCTGGAGGCGGGTCGCGACCAGTTTGATCTGTTTGCAGCAAGTTTTCCGGCGGGAACGCTGGTTGGCGCACCAAAGGTGCGCGCGATGGAGATCATTGAAGAGATGGAGAATGTCGGTCGAGGTCTCTATGCTGGGACGGCCGGCTACTTTGGCCTCTCGGGCGATATGGACCAGGCGATCACGATTCGAACGCTCGTCTTCTCGGGTGACGAGTACAGCTTCCAGGCTGGCGCCGGTATCGTCGCGGACTCCGTACCGGCGAACGAGTATCAGGAGGTGCTCGCCAAGAGCGCGATCTTGAGACGCGCACTCGAGATTGCCGGGGAGGGGCTCTAGTGTCCTGTCCAATGAATTCGCATAATTTCAGCGTGTCGCACAAGGCGCGTGGCGAGGCGGGTCCAGCCGGCAATGGCAGAGTCCTTGCCAAAGGGCGCAACGTAGCCAAGCACCTTGTGCGCCGTGCCCTTCGGGAACCGGCAGCAACGGCAATGACGTCGTTGCATCCCTTGCCAAGGTCCAGACATTGGCAGCGAGATGCGCCTTGTCCTTGCCGCTGCTGCTGGTTCTGAAATCATGCGAATTCATTGGGCAGGACACCACGTGCGCATGCTCCTGATCGACAACTACGACTCATTTACCTACAACCTTGTGCAGGCGTTCGCAGCAATGGGCGCTGAGGTGACGGTGTATCGCAATGACGAGATCAGCGTTGATGAGGCTCTGCAGCTCGAACCCTCACACCTTGTGATTTCACCGGGGCCGGGACGCCCGGAAGATGCCGGTGTGTCGCTCGACATGATTGCCGCATTTGCCGATCGTGTGCCCGTGCTCGGCGTTTGTCTTGGCCATCAATGTCTCGTGCAGCATTTCGGCGGCGTTATCGTGCGAGCCGGGCGCCTGATGCACGGCAAGACCTCGTTGGCGAAACACGACGGCAAAACAATCTTCAACGACCTCCCACAACCGCTCGAAGTTGGGCGTTACCATTCGCTGTGTGCAGAATACGAATCGTTGCCTGACGTCCTTGAGCTGACAGCCGAGACTGAACGTGGTGAGATCATGGGTGTTCGCCATAAGGACTTGCCGCTCGAAGGCGTGCAGTTTCACCCGGAAAGTGTGCTGACGCCCGAGGGCGACCTGCTTATGGCGAACTTTCTTCGGATGACGACATCATGAGTAAAGAATACAGCGCACTGCTGGACCGGCTGCTCGACGGCAACTCCCTTACGGAACGTGAGGCGCATGATTTGATGTGCGCCCTGGCGGATGGCGAGATGCCGGCCGCACTGGCTGGCGCGTTGCTGGCCGGGCTACGCGCCAAAGGTGAGACCCCCGATGAGATTCGCGGTTTCGCTACAGCAATGCGTGAACTGGCCGTGCGCCCCTCGATACCGGACGGCGCACCGACGGTCGATACGGTTGGTACGGGCGGTGATGGCTCGGGCAGCCTGAACCTGTCGACCGGAACGGGCCTGCTCGCGGCGGCTTGCGGCGCCAGGGTGGTCAAGCACGGTAACCGCTCCATTTCGAGCCGGTCAGGCAGCGCCGACATGCTCGAGTGCCTGGGCATGCCGCTACCACTGCAGGAGAAAGCGGCCGTCGACTGCCTTGAGGCAACTGGTTTCACGTTTCTATTCGCGCCGGCCTATCACCCGGCAATGAAGGCAGTCATGCCAGTCCGCGGAGCGTTAGCCGTGCGTACGGTATTTAACATGCTCGGACCGTTGACCAACCCAGCGGCACCACCGTTTCAACTGATCGGTGCCTGGAGTCTCGACGCCGCCCGATTGATGGCGGATGCGTTGGCCGGCATGCCGATTGAAAGGGCATTCGTTGTGCACGGCGAACCCGGGTGGGACGAAGCGACGCCTGTCGGTGAGTTCGCGTTGTTTGATGTGACACCGGGCAGCGTCAATGAGCTGCAGCGCACGCCGGAAGACTACGGCATTAAACGCTGTTCAGCCGAGCAGCTGGCCGGCGGTGACGCCGAGCACAATGCGCAGGAACTGATGCGTGTGTTTGCAGGCAAAGACAAGGGAGCCCACCGCGACGCGCTATTGATGGGAACATCGCTCGTACTCGAGGTGCAGGGGAGTGCGAAGGATGCAACACAGGGCGTCGAGATGGCAGCAGCAGCAATTGATAGCGGCGCTGCGGCCGCCTTTCTGGATACACTAAAGAAACACTTTGAGACGGCATGAGCGACTTCCTGCAATCCATGGCAACACTGAGCGCCGAGCGAGCCGCGGCGACTGGCAAACTCTCGGCTGCTGAGCTCGACAAAGCGGTCGTACCGCTGCGCCTCGGGGTGTTCGACGTCATTGCCGAAATCAAGGATCGCTCGCCGGCTGAAGGCGAACTCGCTACCGAGAGCGTCCACAGGTCGCAGCGTGCCCAAGACTATGCAAGTGGCGGAGCGGCTGCGATCTCGGTTCTCACCGAACCAAGCCGGTTTGATGGATCGCTCGACCATCTCAGGGACGTCGTTGCCGCAGTGCCGAATACGCCTGTCATGCGTAAGGACTTCCTGGTCGATCCCGTGCAAGTTCTCGAAGCGAGGGCGGCTGGCGCGAGCGGAGTATTATTGATAGCGACCATGCTCAACGATGCACAAATCAGATCCATGCTGGACTGCGCCGCGGAGCACGAGTTGTTTGTTTTGCTCGAGTCTTTCGATGAACAGGACCTTTTGCGCGCAGCCCGGTTACTCGATAACTCTGCCGATCAGCAGAGGGCAGAGAGTGGGCAGCTGCTGTTCGGTGTCAACACTCGCGATCTTCGAACGCTGCATGTCGACCCGGAGCGCCTTCGGAAACTGGCGTCTGCGCTTCCGGCAGGCCGGTGCGTTGCCGAGAGTGGTCTGCACGACGCGGCGGATGCTGCCGCCGTGGCAGGACTCGGATATCAACTGGCGCTGGTCGGTACAGCGCTAATGCGCAGCGATTCCCCGGCAGCGCTCGTTAAGGAAATGCGTACAGCAGGCAGTGAAAGGATCGCGGCATGAGCGTGTTCGTCAAGATATGCGGACTGCGTGATGCGGAAACTGTTGCAGCCGCTATCGATGCTGGTGCGGACGCCATCGGTTTCGTGTTCGC
>WTCH01000216.1 GCA_013138675.1 Woeseiaceae bacterium
GGTGAAGTGAGTGAATCGGCATATGGAGTGACCAATTCCCTGTCGGCCTTCATGTTCGCTTCACGCTCGGTCAAAGCGCGTCGAAGCCCCGGACGCCTATGAAGATATGCGGCAAACTGATGTACGACAGCGTCCGCATAGTCATGTCTATCGAGTAGCCTCATTTGATATTGCAACGACCAGTTTCTATCGCTGAGTGCGACCAACATGCTTTCAAATATGGCCGCATCGGAGTCGTCCAGCTCCTCATTCGCAATGCCTCTGGTCCAGACCTCAGAGTTGTCGCTTATTAAGCTCTGTATCTCGACCGATGCGGATACATGATTGGCTTCAATTTCGGCAAGTGCAATTTTCTGCGATTGCCGCATCTCCAGTCCAACAAAAATCAGTGACGCGACTATCGCCACGATTCCGACTAGCTCCGCTATCTCATTAAACTTTTTGAATTCCACAATGAGATCTCCGAGTTATTGCAAGACGTGCAGGATGGGTCGTTCTGCGAACGACTGCTATGGATCAATACCAGCCGCTGAGTATACATTCACGCGAGAGGCCGGTTACGGCCAGAAGCAGACACCCGCTATCTGGTTCTGCCCGGCAAACCGTTATCCTCCCTGTGTTGTCCTTAGCGGCATACAGAGGGATCTGAGCGGAGTATGCTTAGGTAACAGCCATTGCGATCGATTCAGGCAACGTTACAGGAGAGTATCTACCATGACCGATACACTCTTTAGGTGGGATGACTCTTTCCTGATTGGGATTAAAGAACTGGACCACGAACACAAAATCCTGATCGAAGACATCAACAAACTCCATGAGAAACTGGCCGGGAGTGACGAGATGTCAGAGATTAGGAAATGTCTCGGTGATATTTGTGCTCGTATGCAAGCTCACTTCGCACTTGAGGAGCATGTGATGAAGGAACATGACTACGAGTTCTTTGATGAACACAAGCGCGAGCATGACGAATTTCTCGAAGATTACACCGAATACATGATGCGATTCCTCAATGCGCCGAGCATTTCCTTAAAGAATCCCATCGAGGAGTGCCTGAGGCAATGGGTTGTTGGTCACATTGCCACCAGTGACAAGAAAATGAGTCTGATATTCCAGGAAGAACACTCCTAAGACAGAGCGATAGTAATTAATATCGACCCGGCTAGGTGATTATCGTCACCTAATCAAGTGTCCGCTTTGGGTCATTAGCAGCCGCTCAGTAAGTAGGAAATACTACCACCTGAGCGGCCGGTTTCAGTGCATACCGGACACTCGCCACTCAGTAGAAGGTAACTGCGAATACTGTCTATCTGTTTCCGGAGTACAGGTCCGCACCGGTCAGGAACATTTGAATCGCAATCGCGACCAATATCATGCCCATCAGACGTTCGATCGCGACAAGGCCCCTTGGCCCGAGGCGCTCGGCCACCTGGCTTCCGAATAGCACAACAAGTGCTGTCCCGGCCCAGGCGACGGTGATTGCAATAAGCCATACCGGCCATCGGCTCGGCTCGTCACTCATCAGGAGCATCTCGACCGCAAGTACTGATGGTCCCGCTATATATGGAATTGCGAGCGGCACGATAAACGGTTCGCCTTGAAGGTCTTCCTGTAGAGACCGGCCACGTACTGGAAAGACCATCTTGAGCGCAATAAGAAAAAGGATTACGCCACCTGCGATCGTCAGCGCCGGCCCGGATATGCCGAGAATCCGCAAGAAAGGCTCCCCGGCAAACAAGAACACAACCATCACGAAATAGGCGATCAACAACTCTCGAACGATTACTGTCCTGCGCCGCTCCGGATCGACGTCCTTCAGCGCTGAAACGAAAAAGGGAACGTTCCCGAACGGATCGATGACCAGGAATAAGAGTACGATCGCTGATGCTATTGTCATGATGCGTCGCTTATTGCCATGAGCCGTCGTCACCAATTTCCGGAAGACCCACCTCGCGCGCCAGTTCCTGCATGGCCTGGATGAAGCTTGTTTCAGAACGCGTAAACGCAATGCCCAATTCATAGAATCGATGCAGGCTGCGACGCATGTTAGCGCGAATGTCGTTTCTGCAAATCTCGAATGGCACCAACCCTTCCTCGCACTGGAACCAATCGTTGTTCAACTCGGTCAGTCGTACATACATCCAAAACTCATAGCGTCGCTTTTCCTCTGCCGTCAGTATCTTTGACCATCCGAGTGAGCCCGGGAAGCCTTCGGCTTGTTCACGAAGCTTGACGTCGATCGGAATCAGATCGCCACCGTTGGCGAAGTCTGCAAGGATCTGCATATTGGTGTTGGTACGCTCCATGGAAATTTGCGCTTGCATCAACGTCGAGTTCTGACGGACCTCGTACACCAGCAGAATCAAGCCAATCAACACACCGACGTTCGCACCGAGAGCCAGCCATCGATTCAGTTTGTCGGTATTCATAGCAACCCTCGAAAGTAACGCTTACTCGACGTTCTGAATTTGCTCGCGCATCTGTTCGATAAGAACCTTGAGCTCGACGGCCGCCTTCGTCGTTTGTGCGTCTGCTGATTTCGAGCCGAGAGTGTTCGCTTCGCGATTGAGTTCCTGCATCAGAAAGTCGAGCCGTCGGCCGACGGCTTCGTCGCTAGTGAGAACCTGGCGTATCTCGATGATGTGACTTTCAAGCCGGTCGAGTTCTTCATCGACATCAAGCTTCTGTGAAATCAAGGCGAGCTCGACTTCGAGACGTGCCGGATCGGCCTCAACATCGAGTCGCTCAATGCGCTCTCGTTGTTTCGCGTGGGCACCTTCGAGAACAACGGGAAGTCGTTCGCGAACCGATGCTGCGAGAGCCGCGATGTCGTTGCAGCGCGTCTCAAGCATTTCACTAATGCGCTCGCCTTCACTTCGGCGCATCTCGGCCATCGACTGCAGCGCTCTGTCGAGGAGTGTCGCCGCTTCATGCTGCAGTGGTTCGGCGTCAATTTCGGTTTCAGTTATAACGCCGGGCCAGCGCAGGATATCAATGGCATTCGGTGGAGAGGCATCGGCGATGGCATTGCCAATTTCTGTGACCCGTGTACCGATCAAATTAACCAAATCGGCGTTAAGCTTCATCTCCGATTGCTTGTCGAAGGCACGTCGAAAATGCAGCGCACATTCAACCTTGCCGCGATTGAGCACCGCGGACACCTGCTGCTTGAACGCTTGCTCGATAGGCCGAAATTCGTCGGGCATTCGGCACTGCACATCGCGATAACGATGGTTGACCGCGCGCAATTCCCACGTCATTGTGCCGGCGCCTGAGTCGGCTGACTGCCGTGCAAAGCCTGTCATACTGTATAACATCGATTCATTGTTAATGAAGTAACCAAAGCCCGCAACCGCAATGCAGATTGAATACGCCAAGGTGTCCGCACTAGGAGACCGGTCCGACAACCAGGACCGGGCTGCCGTCGTTGTTGCAGACGAAGCGGCCCTGATGCTCGTGTTCGATGGCATGGGCGGGCATTCGGATGGCGCTCAGGCTGCCGAAACGGGCCTTAAGGTCGTGCAGGACCTGTTCATGGACGCGACGTTGCCGATCTTCGATCCCCAGGGCTTTCTTTACATGGCGCTGTCACGCGCACATGATGAGGTCGTCAATCTGGGCAAAAACGTGGCTGTCGATTTCCGGCCACGCGCGACCTGTGCAGTCTGTCTTGTTCAGGAAGGCGGTTCGTATTGGGCCCACATTGGTGACAGCCGCATCTACCAGGTGCGCAATGGCATCGTGCTGGAGCGCTCACGCGACCACAGCCATGTCGAAGTGCTTATTCAGGAAGGCGCCATCACTGAAGAGGAAGCGCTCGATCATCCAATGCGCAATTTCGTGGAGTGTTGCATCGGCGGAGACAAACCGGTGCCGGACATGAGTATTACCGGTAAGCGCGCGCTGTTGCCCGGAGACGTGTTGTTGGCCTGTTCAGACGGACTATGGTCGGGGCTCAGCGATGAGGCCATGGCACAGATTGGTGTGTCGGGCGAGAACACCCTTGTCGCAAATCTCAAAGAGCTCAGCATGCAGGCGTTGAACGCTAATGCGCCTTACAGTGACAACACGACCGGAACAGCATTGCGCTGGGCCGGCGAATAATAACGGAGAGCGACAATGCGCCCAAGCGGCCGCGATGCCGACCAGATGAGGGTCGTGCGTTTTACCCCTGATTTCACACGCCACGCCGAAGGCAGCGTGCTGGCAGAATTTGGCGACACGCGCGTGCTTTGTACGGCAAGCGTCGAAAAGCGTGTGCCGCCGTGGCTGCGCGGTAGTGGCGGCGGCTGGGTGACGGGTGAGTACGGCATGTTGCCCCGAGCCACGAACACACGCTCATCACGTGAGGCAACGCGCGGCAAACAAGGTGGCCGAACGCTCGAAATTCAGCGGCTGATTGGCCGCTCGCTGCGCGCAATCATCAACCTTGAAGCGCTTGGCGAACGCACCGTCACACTCGACTGCGACGTGTTGCAGGCGGATGGTGGCACGCGCACTGCCTCAATTAGCGGTGCCTATGTTGCGTTGTCGATCGCGATGCAACGCATGGGAAAGGCCATTCCAAAGAATCCGCTGTATGGGCAAGTCGCCGCGGTTTCTGTCGGAATCTATCGCGGAATGCCGGTACTTGATCTGGATTACCCGGAAGACTCCGAGGCCGAAACGGACATGAACGTCGTTATGAATGAGGCCGGCAATTTCATCGAAGTGCAGGGCACGGCCGAAGGTCACGCATTCACCAATGATGAGTTCAACGCAATGCTTGATCTCGCCAGGAAAGGCATCGGCGAGATTATCGTCGCACAAAACGAAGTACTTGCCGGTTAAGGCAGTTGCGTTCGCGGCCAGAGAAAATAGTCCTCGCCAGCGGCAACGCCGGCAAACTCAAAGAACTTTCCAGGATTCTCGGCGACCTCAACTTCGACGTCGTTCCGCAATCAGATTTCAATGTCAGCGACGCCGATGAAACTGGCAGCACGTTTGTCGAGAACGCCCTCATCAAAGCGCGCCATGCGGTGGCTGCAACCGGTCTTGCCGCCATAGCGGACGACTCGGGGCTGGCGGTCGATGCGCTTGACGGCCGGCCGGGTGTCTACTCGGCACGTTATTCGGGTCCCGGTGCTACCGATGACAACAACATCGATCGACTCCTGGAGGAGCTCGATGGCGTACCTGATGAACAACGCACCGCGGCATTTCACTGCGTTGCCTGTTTCCTCACCCCCGACGACCCTGATCCCATCGTTGCCGAAGGCGAATGGCGCGGCTCGATTCTCCGCGTGCGGCGTGGTGATGGCGGCTTCGGTTACGACCCGGTGTTTCTCGATCCAGAGCTCGGCTGCAGTTCGGCAGAACTCGGTGCTGACGAAAAGAATGCGCGTAGCCATCGTGGCAAAGCGCTGCAAAAGCTCGCTGTGAAGCTCAAGACGCTGGAATGGAAACAAACCTGACACTTGACGAGCTGCCGCCGCTGTCACTCTATGTGCATCTGCCGTGGTGCGTTCGCAAATGCCCTTACTGCGATTTCAATTCGTACACGATGGGCGACGATGCGCCACGCGAACGCTATCTTGATGCATTGCTCACAGATCTCGATGTTGAGTCGCAGCGCGCCAACGGCCGCGAACTAATCAGCGTCTTCCTGGGCGGTGGAACACCAAGCATATTCTCACCGTCGCAAATTGGCAGGCTACTGGACGGCGTGGGTAAGCGATTCGCCCTGAACAGCGACATTGAGGTAACGATGGAGGCAAATCCGGGCACCGTTGAATGTGGTGATCCGGTCGGTTATCGGCGGGCGGGCGTCAATCGCCTGTCCATCGGCGCACAGAGCTTCTCGCCCGAGGCACTCGAGGCACTGGGCCGTATACACAGTGTTGATGACATAGAACGTGCGGTTGGGGAGGCGCGTGAGGCAGGCTTTGACAACATCAATCTGGACGTGATGTATGGCCTGCCTGGGCAGTCAGTTGAGGCCGCATTGTTCGACCTGGAACAGGGGGCTCGACTGGAGGCGAATCACCTATCTTGGTATCACCTCACGCTTGAGCCGAATACGGTATTTCATGCGCGCCCGCCAGCCGGCATGCCAGACCAGGAGAAAAGCGCGGAGATTCAGGACCAGGGACAGGCCCTGCTTGCCGAACTGGCGTTTGAGCAATACGAGGTGTCGGCCTACGCCAGGGACCGCAAGCGCTGCAAACATAATCTCAATTACTGGTCGTTTGGCGATTACCTGGCCGTCGGCGCCGGTGCGCATGGCAAGTTATCGGACCATGCCGGTGTATGGCGTTACGCCAAGCCTGCGAATCCAAAACAGTACCTGGAGACGACCGAGAGCGGCACACAGGTGTCTGATCCCCAGCCGCTGGCGCCGCCGGACCGGCTGTTCGAGTTTATGCTGAACGTTTCGCGCCTGAATGAGGGCTTCACCGAGCAGCATTTCACCGCCAGGACGGGCCTGCCGGTCGCGGCGTTGCATAAGCGACTTGAGGCGCCAGTCGGGAAGGGGCTGATCGAGCTTTCGGCGGGCGATTCCTGGCAGGTGACGCCGCTCGGACGGCGTTTTTTGAACGATTTGCAGGCCGATTTCCTGCCGGAATAGCTATAGCCGTTATTCACAAGACAGCGGGTATGCCTATATTTTCAGTACAAGAGCCGTCCCAGCTCATTTTGAGTGTCGCGAAAGTCTCGCAACACGTTGTTTTTATTATCCTTATCAAAATGGTCACAAAATCGTCATTTTGACAACCGTGCTTGAAAATCCGCACCTTAGGTCACTCGTTCAATTTTCTTCCACAGAGTTATCCACAGGATCTGTGGATAACAATCGCATAACGGCAGGGGCTTGCGGCGACCGCCACTTCGCTATATATTACGCGCCCTTTTCGCACGCTTGCGTGCTCTCGGAGAGCAAGACAATGAAAGCCGACATCCATCCCAACTACGGCGATATCCAGGTAACCTGTAGTTGCGGTAACGAGTTTACGACGCGTTCGACGCTCGGCGAAGACCTTCTCATCGAGGTTTGCTCCTCCTGTCACCCGTTTTATACCGGCAAACAGAAGATCATCGATACTGGCGGCCGCGTAGACAAGTTCCGCCGCAAGTACGGAATAAAGTCCGCCGCAAGTACGGAATGAGCTAGGGGTTCACCCTAATAGTCTGCGTTCGCGCGGTGCTCTAATCTGTCTGAATAGCCCCGGCACCACCAGTGCAGGTGGCGTTTTGCTATGCTCGTACGGTTGCATTGGGCCCGGTGTCCCATGCGCAAAATCAGTAGCCAAAGGAAGACAATGACTAAGGAAGCTTTCCGCCTGACAAGCCCCAGCGGCGTTGAATCAGACTTGCCGGTTCGATCCGGCACCGTAGGGCCCGATGTCATCGATGTCGGCAAACTCTACAAAGAGCAGCGTGTATTTACCTACGATCCTGGATTCGTATCAACCGGTAGCTGCGAATCCGACATTACCTATATCGATGGCGAGGAAGGCATCCTCATGTACCGGGGTTACCCGGTCGAGCAGCTCGCCGCGCACTCCAGCTTTATCGAAGTCTCCTACCTCTTGTTGCACGGTGAATTGCCTAACGCGGCTGAACTCGAGAAATTCAACAACACAATTAGCACCCACACAATGCTCAACGAGGGCATGCTTAACTTCTTCAAGGGTTTTCGCTATGACGCCCATCCGATGGCGATGCTGTCGGCGGTCGTGGGCTCGATGTCGGCGTACTACCACAACGAAATGGATGCGAGTAATCCGGAGCACCGCGATATTTTCGCGCACCGTATCCTCGCAAAATTGCCGACCATTGCCGCTGCCGCTTACAAGTTGAACAGTGGTCAGCCGTTCATGTATCCGCAGAACGACCTGAACTACTGCGAAAACCTTCTGCAGATGTTGTTCTCTGTACCGGCGGAACCCTACGAGATTGATCCGATCGCTGCCGAGGCGCTGGACCTGTTATTCATTCTCCATGCAGATCATGAGCAGAACTGTTCAACGTCGACCGTACGCATGGCCGGCAGTTCAGGGGCAAATCCGTACTCGGCAATCGCAGCGGGCATCTCGGCTCTGTGGGGCCCGGCACACGGTGGCGCGAACGAAGCTGTACTGAACATGCTCGCGGAAATCGGTGACAAGAGCCAGATCAAGAAATACGTCGCCAAGGCCAAGGACAAAGACGATCCGTTCCGCCTGATGGGCTTTGGTCACCGCGTGTACAAGAACTTTGATCCGCGCGCGACGATCATTCGTGATATGTGCCACAAGGTTCTGGGGCAGCTCGGCCGCGACGACACGCCGATGTTCGACCTGGCACTCGAGCTCGAGGAGATGGCGCTCAAGGACGACTACTTTGTCGAGAAGAAGCTCTATCCGAACGTCGACTTCTACTCCGGCATCATCTATCGCGCGCTCGGCATCCCAACGTCCATGTTTACGGTCATGTTCGCGATTGGTCGCTCTGTAGGCTGGACTGCTCACTGGCGCGAGATGATCGCCGATTCGACTACACGAATCGCACGGCCGCGGCAGTTGTATACGGGTCCGCCGCAGCGAGACTACGTCGCTATAGAGAAGAGGTAGGAGGGCCTTCAGGCCCGAATTCGGCCCTAAAGGGCCTCCTACAATAGAGCTTGCACCGATTTTCTGTCGGCGCGCTTCATAGGCTTGCCATCGATTGGCGAGATCGGTGCCTGACGGATGCCATCAACCGGAAATACGGTTGCCTCGACGCAGGCGTCCTCAAGTTCGAATTGAAATCCGGCAAACGTCTCGGGTTTAGCGCCACGGCCGCGGCTCGTCTTGAGGCGTCTTTCGTAGGAGCGGTAGCTGTAGCCCATTGCATCGAGTTGCGTCGCAACGGATTCCGGGCTGTCGGCAAACACGTGCAAATTAATGGCAGAGTTTTCGTCAGCCGTACCGTGTAGCACCGGCCCGATCAGTCGAGGCGTGTAGGCGGATAGCAAGTCCATGGCAGAAAGCGCGGTTTCGCGCGTCAGCTGCAAAAAATCGGAGTGCGAGTCGCCGCCAAACAAAACCAGGTGATTGCTGATAGCCAGTTCGATTTCTGCATTGCCGGGTAGTGCACCACGCGTATTCATGCCGAGGTGCTCTGCCGCTTTCATCTTGGCGACGCGATAGTCGCGAATTCCCTGTTCGACGATGATACGTGCGGCTTCCTGCGCCAGCGTTTGCCGTGCGCGGTCGCCGTTACCGTCATGTCGTCCTGCCATGTCGCTAGAACAAGGGCTCGGATTCTTCGTCTTCTTCCTCTTCGGGATCCGGGTCGACGCTGCCTGCAGCATTAAAGATGTCGGGCAGTTCTCCGACATCGACGCACTCGGGAACATGACCCTCGCGGAAGAATTCGAAAATTGTACCGCGCTGGCCCGAGCGAGCGGGGCAGCCGGTTTGCGGATCGAGGCGTACCGAAACGATACCCTCCGGCATCGCCATCTGGTTCTCCGGGACTCCCTTTAATGCCAGGCGCATGAACTCGATCCAGATGGGCAACGCAGTACGCGATCCTTCCTCACCCGGACCGAGCGGCAGGCTGTTGTCGTAACCAACCCAAACGATTGTCGCGATATCGCTGTTAAAGCCACCGAACCAGGCATCTCGCTGATCATTGGAGGTGCCGGTCTTGCCCGACAGGTCGCGCCGCCCGAGCGCTAGCGCACGGCGCCCCGTTCCTCGACGGATTACGTCACGCATGACGTCCTGTATAAGGAATGCGTTTTGGGCGGTAATGACACGCGGTGCGGCGTTGACCTGTTCGAACAACTCGGGCGCCGTCGCTGCATCGGGCTGATACACGAGCGCGACATCTGCCATCTGTTCCAGCGGGAACGCGTCAATCGGATTGCCCTCCTCGTCGAGCTCGACGAAGAAGTCTTCATCCGGTTCTGCCGCACAGGGCTCACAAACAACTTTCGGATCGGCGCGGTACAACGCCTCACCATCCGGCCCGAATATTGCGTCCATAACATAAGGCGTGACGGCATGGCCACCGTTGGCAAACACGGCATAGCCCTGTGCCATATCCAGCGGCGACGCATTACCACCCCCGAGCGCGAGAGAGCCGTTACGAATCAATGCGGCGTCACCGAAACCAAACTTGGCGATGTGATTGATCGCATTACCGAACCCGGTCTCGAACAGCAACAGCCGCACCGATACAAGATTCATCGATCGATACAGCGCTTCCCGCAGGCGTGTCGGTCCGTAGAATCGGCCGCTGTAATTGATGGGTCTCCAGACCGCCTCAAGTTCCGACGAGCTGATAACAATCGGTGCATCAAGGATTACGGTTGCCAGCGTGTTGCCGAATTCAAGCGCCGCCGAGTAAATAAAGGGCTTGAATGCGGATCCGGGCTGGCGATATGCTTGCGTCGCACGATTGTACTTGCTCGTAGCAAAATCGAGTCCGCCGATCAGGCTACTGATCGAACCATCCTGCGGATCGAGCGAGACAACCGCGCCCTGCGCCTGAGGAACCTGCGCCAGTGCCCAGGTGCCAGCCGAGGTGGGCATGACCAGAATAAGGTCCCCGGGAGCCAGGACATCGGTCACCGCCTCGGGTGCGGGGCCGAACGTCACGAGATCGATGAACGGATTGGTCCACGACAGGCCGCTCCACGGTAGTTTTAGTTTGGAGCCGTTGCTTGTAATTGTAGTAGCGCCATTACTGACTTCGTCAATCTCTGTGACCAGGGCAACCGTCAAACCACCCGGCGCATACTGCTCGAGTGACTGCCGGATCTCGACTGGCCATTCTTCGAACGGTGTCATCAGGATTTCCGGGCTGAGCTCGAAGTGAGCCAGTGGTCCGCGGTAACCACGACGCCGCGTAAATTCGAGCAGGCCGTTTCGAAGCGCATAGTTCGCGGCTTCCTGCAGGCGCGCATCGAGCGTCGTCACGACCTGGTAGCCGTCGGTATAGGTGGCATTGCCATACCGAGACAGCATCTCGCGCCGCACCATCTCGGCAACATAGGGTGCGTTTAGTTCGACGGCGGCGCCGTGCATTCGCGGCTCGACCGGCACTGCCGTGGCCTCGTCGTACTGTGCCTGGTCAATAAAACCGATGTCGAGCATGCGATCCAGCACATAGCCGCGCCGCATCCCCGCGTTTGCGACACTGCGCACCGGGTTGTAACGAGAGGGCGCCGGCAGCACGCCGGCGAGGGTTGCTGCCTCGGCGATACTGATGTCCTTGAGGGGCTTGTTGAAATACACCTGCGCTGCTGCAGCAACACCATAGGCACGCTGCCCGAAGAACATCTTATTAAGGAACAGCGCCATGATCTGTTCCTTCGTGAACTCCTTTTCTATACGTACCGCAAGCGATGCTTCTTTGAACTTGCGCTCCAGCGTCCTGTCGAGCGACAGGAAATAGTCTCGTGCGAGCTGCTGTGTCAGCGTACTGCCACCGCTCTCGACACTACCCGTCGAAACGAACTGGTAGACGGCGCGCAGCAGTCCGCGGTAGTCGACGCCTGGATGCACCCAAAAGCGCTTGTCTTCGGCGGCGATAAAGGCATTAACGACGTGCTCCGGCACCTCGTCATAGGTAACAAGTATGCGGCGACGTTCACCGATCTCGTCGATCAGGAATCCATCGCGGCTGAAGATCCGCAGCGGAATCTGCAGCGGAATGTCGCGAATAGTCTCGGCAGCAGGCAGTGATGGTGCGACGTAGTAATAGGCACCTACGACGGCCGCAAAGACGCCAATTGCCCCACTGATGGCCAGGCCGGCAGCAATAATGAGCCAGCGGAAATGCCGCTTTCGCGATTTGTGACGACTGTTCTTGTGAGATTTTGCTTCGATTTGCATAGTTGCTGGCGTTATTGAAGGCCTCTCGGGGCTCTACCGCAACTGCGGCATTGCCGGAAATCCTGATTAAAAGGTGCGCTGATGTCTGTCAGGTGCAAAAAATGTGGCATTTTGCGGGCAAATGCGCCGTGAACCCAAGTCTAAGGCGGCAGATGATATCAAGCGGGACGGGCCCCGCAATATGGCTGAATAAGTAGTGTCTTGCGGTCCTACCTCCGGTGTACCGACCAGTTCACGGAAACTGCCCGGCGTGCAACTTACTATACGGATCGCGGGATCGTGAACAAAGTCACGTTTTATTTAACATTTTGTTGATATATAGTTAAATCGAATTGCTGAGGCCAAGACTACATTTGCTTCGCAACTTACCGACTTGAAAGGAAAAATACGTGTTATTCGGCAAAAAAACTCAACCACTGTTGGGCCTCGACATAACGACGTCATCGGTCAAGCTGATTGAGCTTTCCCAAAGCGGAAAGCGCTTTCGCGTCGAGTCCTACTCTGCGGA
>WTCH01000242.1 GCA_013138675.1 Woeseiaceae bacterium
CGGCATACCCTCGTCGTAGCTGCGTTCGCTCCAGACCTGCTTGCCGGTGGCGCGATCGATCGCGATCAGGCGACCGTCCCAGGTAGCCTGGTAGACCTTGTCCTTCCAGATGCCGATGCCGCGGTTATGCTCCCAGCCGACACGCATGTCAGAGTGCTCGGGCACGCGAGGGTCCCATGCCCAGATCTGCTCGCCCGATGTCGCATCGATCGCACGAATGCGGTTCATGCTCCCGACAAAATACAGGACGCCGTCAACGACCAGAGGTGTGGATACGAGTCCGCGTGCATTGGGCAGATCCATATACCAGTCCACGCCGAGGCTTCGCACATTACCGTCATTGATCTGCACCAGTGGACTGAAACGTTGCTCGCTGTAGGTGCGCCCGAAGGCCAGCCAGTTTTCGCCGGCGGCCTCGTCGGCCATCGCCTCGTCATCGACACTGGTCGCTTCAGTCTCCCGTTCGGCGGGCGTCGACTTATGCTCGGCCTCCGGCTTTGACGAGCAACCAGCAAAAAAGGAAAATACGACCAACACCAAAAGTACCGGATTTCTCATTTTTGTTCTCCCGGATGTTTTGGGCATTCTACGCATAATCACTTGTTGTGCTCCATTTGCTGGTTCAATTCAGTCGAATTGGACTGGACCGATCCTCACCCCTCGGGCGGCGGCGCTGTCCTGACTAGATTCGCGATTTTGTCGGACCCTGGCCACCAGTCGTAAAGGGTTTATTCCAGAGACAAGGTCTACTTTGTCACAAATGCCCTAAGAGCGTCTATCAGGCCCGGCCTTATGCCACGACGAAAACTCCGGTATGCTAATTGAGTGCGTTACAAATAAAATCAAAGAGCGAGCCAATTCCATGAATAAGATACTGACCTGTCTCGTCGCTGCCCTGATTTCGTTTTCGGCAATGGCTGATCAACACAGTTCGGCGGACGCCGCGGTGCGGAACGCGGTCAAAGCGTTCAACGGTGCATACGCCAGCAATAAGGTAGAGGACTATTTCAGCCACTATGCCGATGATGCGTCCTTGTACTGGGACGGTGCCCGACAGAAGGTTTCGGCGTACCACGACGAGTGGTCGGCGCTGGTCAATAGCGGGGGCGCCGTCGAGAAAAACGAGCTGTCGGATATACAGGTGAAGGTGATGCCGGGTGGCGATGTCGCCATTGCGTCGTACTTCATCGACTACCGACTGCGCACGCCGGACGGCGAGGTCACTGAGTTGAAAGCGTTCGAGTCCGACGTGTGGCAAAAGATCGATGGCGCATGGACGGTGGTCAGTCTGC
This sequence comes from Woeseiaceae bacterium, assembly GCA_013138675.1. Lineage (GTDB taxonomy): Bacteria > Pseudomonadota > Gammaproteobacteria > Steroidobacterales > Woeseiaceae > UBA1847. Next base: position 1,293 of record WTCH01000242.1, read on the forward strand.
ACTACACCGAGATTTTGCCGGAATAGTGAAACCGATTATGCTCCCGAGAAATCGGTTCTTCGGGGAGTTTGATGAACTCACGTGATCGGCGCCTGGGTATGGACCGGGCAATATCAAGGCGTGACTTCCTGAATGGAATCAGTGTCGCGATCGGCGCCTCGCTGCTACCCGCCTGCGGAAGAAACGACGGCCCGATGGCAGACCTGCCTGCAGCGTACTACCCCCCGGCCGAGACCGGAATGCGCGGCTCGCACCCGGGTTCGTTCGAAGTGGCTCACGCCACAGTTCAGGGCCAGCACTGGGCGGCTGAGAAAACCGACGAGCACTACGATCTTGTCGTTGTCGGTGCGGGCATCAGTGGCTTGTCAGCGGCGTACATCTACCGTCGCGATGTGAACCCGCATGCGCGCATACTGATTCTTGATAATCACGATGACTTTGGCGGTCATGCGAAACGTAACGAGTTTACGCTCGATGGGCGTACCTTTATCGGGTATGGCGGCACGATGTTCATTGAGGCGCCAAATACGTATCCCACCAACGCCAAACAATTGATCCGGGAGCTTGGCATCGATACCGACCGCCATAGCGAGTTTTACCAGGAAGGCCTGTTCGCGTCGCACGGTGTCGGTCGTGTCAGTTTCTTCGATAAGGAAACCTTCGGCGCAGACTACCTCGCGACCGGCCAGTATGGTCTTGGTGAGTCGATTGGCGACGCACCTTTGTCAATGTCGGCAAAGGCGGAGCTTGAACGACTGCTCGCCGACGAAGAAGACTACCTGGCCGGCATGACACCGGCTGAGCGTCACGCTGTGCTCGAGTCTCACAGCTGGCGCGATTACCTCGCGAAGTTTGCCGGGCTCGGCGAGGAAGTGCTCGCCTTCGTGCAAACGTGGCCGCACGGCGTCTGGGCAATTGGTGCAGATGCGTTACCGGCATGGATGGCCTGGACGCAGGGTTACCCGGGGTTCGCTGGAATGGACATCGGGCACCACGACGAAAATGGTGGCGAAGAAGATGATGGAGGCTTTTATTTCCCTGACGGCAACGCGTCGATTGCCCGCTTGCTGGTCCGCAAGCTGATTCCCGAAGTAGCAGCGGGCAGCTCGATTGAGGATATCGTAACCGCGCGCTTTGACTATTCCGGGCTTGATCAGCCTGAGAATCTCACCCGCATTCGACTGAGCAGTACGGTGGTTGGTCTGCGTCATCAGGATGGCAAGCTCGACGCCGATGTTGACGTAACGTACGTGAGCGGTGACCAGGGTCGCGCGGTGACGGCAAACAAGGTTGTCTGGGCCGGCTACCTCGCGATGCTGCCGCATATCTGTCCCGACGTGCCGGAGGATCAGGTCGCAGCGCTGGGGACTTCTGTTCGCGCGCCGCTCGTCTACACCAACGTGCTGATCCGCAATTGGCGAAGTCTCGTCAATCTTGGTCTGCGGCGAGCCTATTGCCCCGGCAGTTTCTTCCAGACCGTGATGTTCACGCACCCGGTGAGCATGGGCGATTACC
>WTCH01000300.1 GCA_013138675.1 Woeseiaceae bacterium
ACAAGTGTGGATTCACCCTTCTCGAGAGTACCGGCGAGATAAAACTGGGAACCGGATCCGGTTGCGTTGTTGAGTCGGTGCATCATCGCCGCTGGAGCCTCGCGCAGCGAGAAGTTATCCATCGCATGGGCGACGTCGTTGTAGCGAACGCGTGCTTCGATAGCCAGGTCGGGTGAGACGTCGAGGCCGAACTGGGCGCCGTACATTTCCGTGTCGATGTAGATGATGTCCATCGGCAATGCAGGCGTGCCGGTTTCACCCGTATCAAGCAGTCCTGCGAATACCATAAACCGCCGGCCATCGTCAGCGTAGGAGTAACTCAGATCGTAGCGGTCGCGAGACAGGCGCGTCGGCCGCATCGTTCCTTCCGGCGTCTGAATATCGTTGCCGTCATCAAACTCGGCGACTCCCGACACCCGGTGATTTGCGTTTGCGAGAGTTAGCCTCGCAGCCGACGTGCTGATATCCCCATTGTCCGAGTAGCGGGTTCCGAGCATGCCGGACAGGCCAAATTCTTCACTCCCGAATTCTCCACGCGACGTACGGGTACTGATGTGGCCGCCAATGGCTTCGGGTGCCAGCGACACGCTAGCGACCCCGCGCGACACGACGAGCTCTTCCGTCATCATCGGCGACATATAGGAAAGCGGTGCATCCATCGCGTTCGGTCCACCGGAAATCACGCCGAGCTGGTCAATGTCCACGGCAACGCGGTCGCCATACATGCCACGGTATTGCGCAATGCCCGTAATTGGACCATTGCGGTTCACCGAGGCGCCCGGAATATCTCGCAGCGCGGCGGCTGTATCGACGAGCAGCTCTCGCTCTACTTCGATACGTGCCGAACTTGTCGCCACCGAACGACCGACAACGACGATTTCATCTGCGTCTTCCTCATTGCCGCGAGGTTCATCGTCTGCCAGGACGAAGATCGGCAATATCGTGAGACTGGCGACTGCCACCCTCTTTGTAATGTTCATAAGTCTTACTCCTGAAAAGCACGGGTTCTCGCAGCAACAATCGTTGCGCGATGATCAGTTGCTGGGCGTGCAGATCAGGCAGGCGGGTCGCGGGACCGGCTGTTCGCTGGCGTTCGCGATTCCGGGGTGAAAAACAGATACTCGTTGTACGACGCAAGTGCCGGCGCACTTTCCGTTGACCAGGCACCATCAACAGCGATGGCCGCAGACAACAGGTGGCCAATTGGACACTGTGCTGCATCGAAGTGTGCGTCGCCGGATTCTGTGCCGTGGTGGTGATGCTGATGGCCGGATTTCGCGATGGCCATCATGAACCCCGCCGGAACCCCGGATGGGCAGAGTTCGAACAATAATCCGCTACCGGCTTTCGCAGGCATATAGCCGTCTGGAATCGCAGCGCGCAGCAACAGCGTGGCGAGCACCCAGACCAGTGCGGGTCGGTATCGCGAAGTTCGACTCATGAGCGTATTAATACTAGCAAACCGTCGCCCGAGCTATGGGGTAATTTCCCTATCGATTCTGCGCAGAAACCCTATCCGCCCGTAGCGGGCAGTCGCGCCGCATCGAGCAATTCCTGCACGATACGCAAACGATCGACAGGATCGCTGCTCTCAAGGTATTGCTGCTTTTGCTCAAGGTCTATCGGCAAAATCTCAACGAATCGACTGGCAACCCAGGACGCATCATCCATGCGCCGCTCCAGCGACTCGTACAGTCGTCCGAGATCGTCCAGCACGCCGGCCAGAATGCTCGGCATCGACTGGTATTCGTCAGGGATCTGGACCACCGGTTCATCCGGCAGGACCTCGATACTGCCGACGTTGAGTCCGTTGGTTTCGCGAAAACTCGAAATCACGCGAAACCGATGCAAGCCGACGGCAGTGACACCAAGCAGGCCGTCGCTGCCCTGGTACCAGTCGGTAATACGTGCCAGGGTGCCGACCTCATGCGTGGTGGCCAAGCCTGCCTCATGACCATCCCGAATCAAAAGTACGCCGAACGGCGAATCTGCCTTCACGCAATCGCTGACCATGGTCAGGTACCGTGGCTCGAAAATCCGTAGCGGCAGCGGCCCGCCCGGAAACAACACGGTATGCAATGGAAACAGCGGAACCTGCACAACCTTTCCTGGTGACGCCCTGTATCTATGAGTATAGACGTCGTGCGAAATTCAGCTGCGGCGCGTTCTCTGCAGCACAGCCGTGAGTGTCTGTCGCGCAGATCCGAAGCCGCCATTGCTCATGAAAACGACCTGATCGCCCGACAAGACCTTGCCGGACATGTCAGTCACGAGCTTGTCGTAATCGTCGAACAGCCGAAGTCGTTCGCCGAGCGGCGCGAGAGATGCTTCGAAGTTGGCGTCCATCCCGGAAGGACGGTACATCCAGATGAGGTCCGCCTCGCCCAGCGACGCAGCCAGCGCATCGTTGTGCACACCGAGTTTCATCGTATTCGAACGTGGTTCGATTGCGATGACGATGCGCTGTGCGGGATAGCGTCGCTTCATTGCGGCGATCGACCGGCGAATTGCCGTCGGGTGGTGTGCGAAGTCGTCGTATATTGCAATATCTGCGACCGTCGCCGTGCGCTCCATACGCCGTTTGACACCCTCGAAACGTGACATCGCGGCAAGAGACTGCTGCAGCGTGACACCCGCCGAACGCGCGGCAGCCATCGCCGCCAGGGCGTTCTCCAGGTTGTGGCGGCCACCGAGCTTCCAGCGAACCTCGCCCGAATTGCCGTCCGGATCTGTCACAACGATACGACGCTCCGCAGCGTCGTTGAATGTCGCCGTCCAGTCGGCATCCTTGCCGGTTCCGAATGTCTCAACCGGCGTCCAGCAGCCTTGCGCTATGAGCTTGGCCAGGTTCTCATCGGCATGGTTGCTGATGATGCGCCCACTTGATGGCACGGTGCGCAAGAGTTGGTGGAACTGCCACAGAATCGCATCAACATCCTTGTAGATATCCGCGTGATCGAATTCGAGATTGTTGAGCACCAGGGTGCGTGGTCCGTAGTGTACGAATTTGGCGCGTTTGTCGAAAAACGCCGTGTCGTACTCGTCTGCCTCGACGACAAAATATTTCGAGTCGCCGAAGCTCGCTGAGACACCGAAATTGGTCGGTATGCCACCGATCAGGAAGCCCGGCGCAAGGCCCGCATCCTGGAGAATCCACGCAAGCATACTGGCGCCCGTCGTTTTCCCGTGCGTGCCCGCGACAGCCAGCACGTGACGATCACGCAGGACGTTGTCTGCGAGCCAGCGGGGTCCCGAGGTATGCGGGATGCCAAGGTCGAGCATCGCCTCAACGGCCTCATTACCGCGACTCATGACATTGCCAACGACGATGCAGTCCGGCTTCGGGTCGAGTTGTGCCGCGTCAAACCCCTCGTAAATCTCGATGCCGAGTTCCCTGAGCTGGGTACTCATCGGCGGGTACACGGCGTCGTCGCATCCGGTCACCTTGAATCCGGCGGCACGTGCGAGCGCAGCAACACCGCCCATGAATGTTCCGCAGATTCCCAATATGTGTATGTGCATGCGGTAACTCAGGGAGAAGAAGACATGACGTTGTACAGGACGAATTGAAGGACGAAAACGCTAATTGCGATCAGGATACCAACGTACCAGTGCCGATCGATAGCGCGTGCAATGATATGCCCTTCGACCGGCACGGACCATAGCAAAATCAGTTGCGCGACCAGTGCAGAAATTGACTGGCCCAGAAAGGGTGTGAACAAAACAAACTCGGCAACAAACGCAAGCGAAATCAGCGCTCCGCAGCCCAGAATCGCCGAGATTGTCTGCAATACGCGAGGCGAATGGCCGCTGACAACGACGACGGCTGCGTAACAAAGAATCCCGACCAGGTTGGCAAACAGCCCGACGAGGAAGTCACTTTCGTCGAATCGCTCAATGAGCGCCAGCGCCGCCAGCGATGAGAATAACCAGAGACCGACGATCAGTGTGAACAGAACCGCAGAGCGCGGAATGCTGTCCGGCCCTTTGCGCAGCAGCACAATATCGAAGAGCGTTCTAACGAGTGGCAGCACGTAGTGGAATCATCCCTGGTTCGGAAGCGCAATCGTCACATGTTAACCTGCAGCCATGCCCGAATTCACGCTAGTTGAACAACCGGCTTCAATAGCCGCAGACCTTGGTAAACACGACTACGTCGGCGTTGACACCGAATTCATGCGCGAGAAGACCTTCTTTGCAGAGCTTTGCCTCGTACAGGTTGCGACGGGCGAGACCATCTATTGTGTCGATCCGCTGAGCGATCACAGCATGGATGAGTTCTGGCCTGCGCTGATGCGCGACACCTGGGTCGTCCATTCCGGTCGCCAGGATATTGAGGTTGTCTACCAGACATCCGGCAAGATTCCCGGCAGGCTTTTTGACACGCAGATTGCCGCTGGATTGCTCGGTCATGCACCACAAATGGGCTACGCAACATTGATCAAAGAGCTCTTCGACGTCGAGATCGAGAAGACACATACCCGCGCCAACTGGTCGAAGCGCCCGTTGCTCGATGCATTTCTCGAATACGCTGCCGAAGACGTCGAGCACCTGCTTCCTGCCTATGAAGCCCTTGCCGAACAACTCGACAAGAAGGGACGGCTTGGCTGGGCCGAAGAAGATTCGGCGCTGCTGCTCAACCCGGCGCTGTACGACGTCGACCCGAAGCTCGCCGTCGACCGCATGAAAGGCGCACGCAACCTCCGCGGCAAGCGACGTGCTGTAGCGGCACGCCTCGCCGCCTGGCGTGAAACTGAAGCTCTGCGGGCGAATCGACCGCGCCAGTGGATTGCGAAGGACAGTGCATTGCTTGAAGTCGCGGCCTGCATGCCAGTCAGTATCGAGGCGCTCGGCAAAATCGACGGCATGCCTGCCGGGCTGATTCGACGCTCCGGGGAAAGAATCCTCGCCGCTTTATCGGCGTCCGGTGGAGACGACAACAACTATCGCCCGCCCGCGGCACCCGACGAAGAACAGAAAGCGATACTGAAATCAGTACAGAAGCAGGTAGCCGAGTGTGCCGCAGACCTTGGGCTCGCCGCAGAAACCGTGGCTTCGAAACGCGATCTTTCCGCCGTCATTATGGGCGGAGATCGTACGTCGAAGGTGCTTAGTGGATGGCGGCGCGCACTGGTCGGGGACCAGCTTCTCGAATTACTGTAGGGGGCCCTTCAGGGCCGAAGTCTTCGGGCCTGAAGGCCCTCCTACAATAACGTCTCCACAAGTCTCGTGTAAACGTCATCGATTGACCCGTCCGCGTCGACGGTCTTGAGTTGATCTCGCTTGCGGTAGAACTCCACGAGCGGCTCGGTTCGCGTCCGGTACACGTCGAGACGATTGCTGATTGTCTCCTCGTTGTCGTCCTCGCGATGAACCAACTCACCACCGGCGTTAGCGCACTCATCCAGCTCTTCCCGGGACGAAAAATAGACGTTCAGGAGCTTACCCGTTACGGAGCAGGTGCGGCGGCCCGTGAGGCGCTTCATCAGGATGTCAAAGTCGACGTCCATGAGCACAGCAGCATCGAGCGGCGTGCCGAGCTGGTCGAGTAACTCTGTGAGATCGAGTGCCTGTTGCTCGGTGCGTGGGAAGCCGTCGAGAATAAAACCGTCCTGGGCATCCGCCCTGGCAAGGCGTTCGCTGATAATGCCGAGCACGATGTCGTCAGAAACGAGGTTGCCCGCATCGATGATGCCCTTTGCCTGCTGGCCGAATCGAGTCCCCGCCGCAACGGCTTCACGAAGCATGTCACCTGTTGAAATATGCGGGATGTTCTTGTCGACCATCAATTTCTTGGCCTGCGTGCCCTTGCCGGAGCCGGGCGCGCCGAGCAGTACGATGCGCATTTCTGTCATCCGAATGTACTAAGCGCGGCTACGCTACCGGCTATGAGGTGGGAGGTCAATCAGTGATATCCTCGCACGCCTCAACCCCATCAGATTGGAGATTTCGGAGCATGTCAGCCAGAAACGCGTTCTATGCCCAGTCGGGCGGTGTTACCGCAGTCATCAATGCGAGCGCCTGTGGCGTCATCGAGACGGCGCGCAAGCATCGCAGCAAGATTGCCAACGTCTACGCCGGCCGCAACGGCATAATCGGCGCGTTAACTGAAGACATGATCGACACCAATAAGGAAAGCGCCAGGAGCATCGCGGCCCTCCGTCACACGCCTGGCGGCGCGTTCGGCTCGGCGCGTTACAAACTGCGGAGTCTTGAAGAAAACAAGGCCGAATACGAACGGCTTATAGAAGTCTTTCGTGCCCATGATATTGGCTACTTCTTCTATAACGGAGGCAACGATTCCATGGACACCGCGCACAAGGTGTCCCTGATTAGCAAAAGTATGGGCTTCCCTGTCACTTGCCTCGGCATCCCAAAAACCGTCGACAATGATCTGCCTGTGACCGACAACTGCCCGGGCTTCGGCTCGGTCGCAAAATACGTAGCAATCTCGACGCGGGAAGCCGCGCTCGACGTACTTTCGATGGCGAAAACCTCGACCAAAGTATTCGTCCTTGAAGTCATGGGCCGGCATGCTGGGTGGATAGCCGCAGCTGGCGGTCTTGCGGGCAGCGAACCCGGCGATGCACCACACATCATCCTGTTCCCGGAGATTCCATTCAATAAGCGGGCATTCCTGAAACGTGTGCGCGAGTGCGTTAAGAAATATGACTATTGCGTCATCGTGGTTAGCGAAGGCGCAGCCTACAAGAACGGCAAATTCCTCGCGGAAGCAGGAACGCGTGATGCATTCGGCCACGCGCAATTAGGCGGCGTTGCGCCGGTCGTCGCCAACATGGTCCGCGACAACCTCGGCTTCAAGTACCACTACGCTGTTGCCGACTACCTGCAGCGCTCCGCCAGACACATCGCCTCCGCGACGGACGTCAAACAGGCTTATGCCGTCGGCGAAGCCGCCGTCAAGATGGCGCTGGCTGGCAAGACAGCGGTGATGCCTGTCATCAAGCGCGTCTCGGACAGTCCGTACCGCTGGCGCATCGATTCCGCACCACTTTCGCGGATTGCCAACAAGGAAAAGATGCTGCCGAGGCGCTACATCACGAAGGACGGATTTGGCATAACGGCAGCCTGCCGACGATATCTCGAACCGTTGATTCGCGGTGAAGATTATCCTCCATATATCAACGGCTTACCGAGGTACGTCTCGCTCAAAAATGCACCCGTGAAGGCGCTGCTGAAGACAAAATTTGTGGTATGATGCGCGCCCGGTTCAGCCGGGATAAAAAAATAATCCTTTTGGGGAAAATCAAAACGAGCGCAACCCGTATGTCGACGTCATTGTTGGCTGCGTCGGATTCGTTCGATCTGTAAGCACTAAAGATTGGAGATACCAAATGACTAACGAGCTAGCCCTATGGCTCTCGATCGGTGCCGGCGTTCTCGCCATACTTTTCGGAATCGTATCGACGCAGTGGATTCTTAAACAGCCTGCCGGCAATAGCCGCATGCAGGAAATCGCCGCAGCCATTCAGGAAGGCGCCAAGGCGTACATGGATCGCCAATACATGACAATTGGCGGCGTCGGTGTCGTACTTGCCGTAATACTCGGCTTCGTACTCGACTGGGCCACTGCTATTGGCTTCGTGATCGGCGCGGTATTTTCTGGGCTGGCCGGATACATCGGCATGTTCGTATCGGTTCGCGCCAATGTGCGTACGGCCGAAGCCGCAACGAAGGGCGTCAATCCCGCATTGGACGTCGCATTCAGAGGCGGCGCCATTACCGGCATGCTCGTAGTCGGACTCGGTCTCCTGGGTGTTGCCGGCTACTTCTTAATTCTGCTAAACGGCGGTGCAACGACAGACGAAGCGACTCACGCACTTATTGGCCTCGCGTTTGGTGGCTCACTCATTTCCATCTTTGCGCGACTCGGTGGCGGTATCTTCACCAAGGGTGCCGACGTTGGCGCCGACCTCGTTGGCAAGCTTGAAGCAGGCATCCCCGAAGACGATCCCCGTAACCCGGGTGTCATCGCCGACAATGTTGGCGATAACGTGGGCGACTGTGCCGGCATGGCGGCCGACCTGTTCGAGACCTACGCTGTGACGATTATCGCGACAATGCTGCTAGGCGGCATGGTCGCATCCAGCTACGGGGCCGAAGCGATCGTTTACCCGCTTGTGCTTGGCGCGGTTTCAATCGTTGCGTCGATCATCGGTACGTTCTTCGTCAAGACGTCGGATGGCGGCAAGATCATGGGCGCTTTGTACAAAGGCATGATTGTTGCCGGTGTCCTCGCCGCCATCGCTTTCTACTTCATCACGGACATGATGATGGGTGGTAGCGGTCGAGCCAATAGTATCTTCTACTCGTCATTGATCGGTCTTGCCCTCACCGCGGCTTTGGTCGTCATCACTGAGTACTACACGAGTACGGAATACAAACCCGTAAGGACAATTGCCGAAGCGTCGCTGACCGGTGACGCAACCAACATCATCGCTGGCCTCGGCATCTCGATGAAAGCCACCGTGCTTCCTGTACTTGCAGTATGCGCCAGCATTTGGGGCGCCTTTGAGCTGGCCCCGGCTGGTGATGAATTCGGAGGCCTTTATAACATTGCCATCGCGGCAACCGCGATGCTTTCAATGACAGGTGTCGTCGTTGCGCTCGACGCATTCGGGCCGATCACGGATAACGCCGGCGGCATTGCCGAGATGGCGGAACTACCTCCTGAAACCCGCAAGATCACAGACCAGCTCGACGCAGTGGGCAACACGACCAAGGCTGTTACGAAGGGCTATGCCATCGGTTCTGCCGGTCTCGCTGCCCTGGTTCTTTTTGCCGACTACACGACTGCACTCGAAACAGCGAGCATTGATGCGGTCTTCCACCTCGACGACCACCTTGTAATCATTGGCCTGTTCATCGGCGGTCTCGTGCCGTTTCTGTTCGGCTCGATGGCGATGGAAGCCGTGGGTCGCGCCGCTGGCGAAGTGGTTCAGGAAGTCCGCCGCCAGTTCAGGGAGATTGACGGCATTATGGACGGCACCGGCAAGCCGGACTACAGTCGCGCGGTCGACCTGCTGACTAAAGCCGCCATCAAGGAAATGATTATTCCCAGCCTGCTGCCAATCGGCGTACCGCTCGTCGTTGGCCTGGTTCTGGGCCCGAAAGCCCTGGGCGGCTTGTTGCTGGGCACGATCGTTACCGGCCTGTTCGTCGCAATATCGATGACTGCTGGTGGTGGTGCCTGGGATAACGCCAAAAAGTACATCGAAGACGGTAACTTCGGTGGCAAGGGCTCTGATGCCCATAGGGCTGCGGTGACTGGCGACACCGTTGGCGACCCGTACAAAGACACCGCCGGTCCGGCAATCAACCCGTTGATCAAGATCATCAACATTGTTGCACTGCTGATGGTGCCGCTGCTGTAACAGCAGCTCACCGTTAAACGGCTGGAACAAGAAAGCCGCTGGCGATGCCAGCGGCTTTTTTCGTTCCAAAATTCATCTTTTTGTCGAAACCCGCCTGTAGGTAACCTGTAGGAACCCGCCTGTAGGAGCCCGCCCCAGCGGGCGACAGCGTTACCTACACGACACGGCGCGACGGGGCATTTATCTCCCTCATGGCTCGCTAACGCTGCGCTTTACTTCGGTCGCCAAACACCCCGCCGCGCCGGTCCCCCGATCACCGTAGAAGTCAGGTGAGGCCGAGGGCGGGATCTTTGTTGCCGGTAGTAAAGCGGACCGCAGGGAGCCATAC
>WTCH01000132.1 GCA_013138675.1 Woeseiaceae bacterium
AGCGTGAGCAGAAAGAACAAATGGGAAGGCAGCAGCAAGGCGTTGAGCCCGACCCTGGCCTGGGAGTTGAACTTACCTGGCGATGACACGGATCCCGCGTGGGTTCTCGGCATTGAAGAGTCGGACATCTACTACGACGTAGAGATCTACGATCTGCACCGGCCGGTGTACACAGCGAAACAGATTCATGATCCTGTTCACACTATCACCGCACAACTGGAGCCGTGCCAAACGTATAGATGGTCTGTGCGACCGTCGTATCACGTCGGCGGTGACATCAAGTACGGTCCGTGGATGAGATCCGGGGTGAACAGTGGCAACGGCAATATAGGTGTCGAAGCGTCAGTGGCGCCAGCGTACCTGTACGATTTCGCCGAGCTTAAGGTTAAGTGCGGGGCTAAATAGCGGCTACGTGTTTGACTGTTTGCGTTCCTCCTTGAGCTCTTTGAGTACTTTCAGGCCCTTGTTCCTTTGTTTGGAAATTACCTTGAGCCTGGAGGCGAGTTCATGACGCGCTTCTTCGTCCGTCTCGTTTGACAGTTCCTCTTTGTATCTACGTTTTTCAACGCGCAGCGCTTTCAGCACCTTCTTCAGTGATTGGTATTTTTCCAGCTGCTTGTTCCGTTCGGCGCTGAGTATGTCCTTCAGCTTTTCCAGCATCTTTTCGGCTTTCATCGTGCTGCCTCCTCGTTGCCGTTCTCCAGCATCTCGGTAATTTCCTCTTCACTCAGAGCCAGGGCTCGCATCGCTACTGTTTCTTCCAGGTCTGATGCCGAGAACAACACCGTGCCGGCTTCCACGAGATCCCAACAGGTCTCCCGACAATAGGTGATGTCATTCATTAACGATGTGGCGGTCTGCACGTCGATGCGCTCCTTTCGGATCAGGTCATCGAGACCCTTACCAAACTCTTTGGTCTTTTCTTCGATATCCAGCTTAAGGTGGTCCAGCGACAACGCAGAACCCGAGTCACTTGCCACCTTGCGATCTTGGTCGATATCTCTGAGCACTGTAATGATCAGACGCCGCAAGCGATTGTATTCCTTTATTGCAAACTGATTGTCCGAGCTCAGCGTTCGATTCAGGTTCTTCCTGAGATGTTTGACGCCTTTCACGGCCTCGATCACGTGCTGGCCGGCTTGCCGTATCGCATTCAGCTCTTCGTTCAACTTGCCCTCGGCATAGCCGCCACGACTATGAACGATGTATTCGACAATGGCGCCGTAGAGGGCCTTGAGCTTCCTCTCGTACAGGTCATCGATATCTTCGTCGATGACGTCGGTGGATTGCTTGACGATGCGTTTGACCTTCTCCTTGGACTCGAGCACGTCCCGGTTGATGCTGAGGCCATCCATGATGACGCCCGCTGCGAGATCGTACAGGCGAATGCTTTCTCTCCTGACCGCCTCAACCGCTGCATCACGAAGATCGCTCGGGCCACCGCTCAGGTAGATTGGTCGCTCGATCTGGACCTCTTCCGCGACAATGACCCTCTCGAGGAATGTCACGAGACGCGTCACGAGCGGCAGCATCACGACAATGCCCAGCAAGTTGAAGAGGGTGTGGAAGACGGCGAGTTGCAAGGTGTAGTTGTCACTCGCGATACCCAGGTAGCCGCTGAGCCATTCAACGGCCCTCATCAACTGGTAAATGAAGCCGATGGCGAGCACACCGGTTACAAGATTGAATATGACGTGAGCCGCGGCCAGGCGTTTGCCGTCGGCGCTCGAGCCAAGCGAGCCAATGATGGCGGTGATGGTCGTGCCCATATTGGAGCCAATCGCTATCGCGAGGGCGTTTTCATAGCTGATCTGCTGTGAGGCCAGGGCTGCCAGGATAAGCACCAGTGTGGCGTGGCTCGACTGCATGATGACCGTGGCGGCGATACCGATACCGGCAAACACCAGGACGCCTGGATAGCCTGTCATCGTGTAGCGGGCGAGGTCGATGGTCTGGCCGACAGAGTCGAAGCCTTCCTTCATGTAGTGAATGCCAAGGAACAGGAAGCCGAGCCCGGCCAGCACGTAGCCGGCACCCTTGAGGCTCTTGGCCTGCTGGAATATCAGGACAATGCCGAACACGAGCATGGGCATAGCATAGGCAGACAGGTTTACTTTCAGGCCGAAACCGGCGACGAGCCATGCGCCTGTCGTTGTGCCCAGGTTGGCGCCAAAGACAATGCCGATGCCAGAGGTGAGGTCCAGAAGTCCTGCGCTCAGGAACGTAATGGTAATGACAGAGACCAGCGAACTGGATTGCATGATGGCGGTGGTCAGTACACCAAACGACATGCTCTTCCAGAGCTTGTTGGTGGATGCCCTGAGAATCTTCTCGAGCCCGCCAGCGGTGAACGTCTTGAAGCCTTCCTCGAGAGCGAGCATCCCGAACAGGAAAATGGCCACACCCGCGGTGATGGTCTTGAAATCTTCGCTTACCGCAAACCCGTAGGCGAGCAGTATGAAAATTGCGGGTAGGAAGGTCTTACGTAGCATGGACAAATGCTAGGCTATCATAATCGTCCCAAGTGAAGCAGCGGAACAGAATCGTCGATGGCAGGCGCCGAGCAACTCCTCAATGAAGCGCAATATGCGTTCCAGAGCATTAGCTCCGGGCAGTCGCCCGACAATAAGCGAAACGCCTCCCGTGCCTCGTCTCTTTGCAAGAAGATCATCCGGAAATTCCCGACCAGCTCCTACGCGGCCGAAGCTCATGCCATTCTTCGGCGTTTAGGTGAAGAGGCCTATTCGTCACACTTGGGCGTTGAACACCGGCACACAACGCAAGCTAAACATCACACCGCGCCAACCCCGATGCCCAAGTCCAAATCCAAACCCCTGGTAAGTTCCACCCGGTACGATGAAATGGTGCCTTTCGACTGGGCGGCTTTGATGGCAGTGATTCTCGTGACATCGAAAAAGATTCTGGCAGTGATCGCGTTCTTTGTTCTTTTTCTGTTTAGCATCTTTGGGCCATTCATGTTTCTGATGTTTACCGGGTTGATGTTCCTGACCCGACCAATCCGGCAACTGATGAAGCCGCAGGAGCGCCAGAAAATGAATGAATTTGTGGTGCGCGCCAACGCTTACATCGAGGAACGGCGTAAGTCGGGTACAGGTCTTACCTAGCGGCAGCGCACGGCGAGGAATCAGTCGAGCGTCAGTCGATAACCAAGGTTCGAGCCGGCACCACCCCAGACGATCGCCGCTCCATCGGCCACTACAAGGGATGCGCCAGATTGCGCGCTGACCGGATGCGCCGCAATGGGCGCCCAGGAATCCAGCACCTCATCGTAGCTTTGGCCAGCGGCGAAGTCCGTGTCCCAACTCAGCAGGCGGCCATCGAGCCAGACCGCCTCTGGTGTCGCACGCGGATTGCAGGCATCGACGACGCTGTCCCATCGCTGCTCCTGGTAATTGAAGCGACGCGCTTGCGAGATATACACGTCGTACCATTCACCAGTGGCTTGATCGACGTTCCAGTCTTGCTCGGGCAGCCACACGAACATGTCGCTACCGGTTGAGACAACGCTGGCAGGTTCTGAGCCACTGCCAATAGTAGGGGCGTTTTGGCCAGTCAGGACCGACCAGACATCCGATACCGGGTCGTAAATGGCGCCATCAAGCACGCTAATCGCGCCGTCGCTACGACCACCCCAGACAATCATCCGCTGACCGTCGAATACCGCGCTGTGACTGCCGCGGGCGGACGGGGCGTTGAGACCGGACAATGGCGACCAGGTATCGGTCGCGGGGTCGTAGCGAGCACCATTGTACAGTGGCGTTGTGAAGTCGTAATTCACGCCACCCCAGATGATGAGCTCCGATCCCGTCCAGATGGCGGTGTGAAAGCGGCGCGGTGACGGCGCGCCGTCGGTGCTCATTGGCCGCCAGGTGTCCGTGACCGGGTCATAGCGACCCCCGAGGTTCGCGTACAGGCAGCCGATATCGGGACACCATCCCAGGTTGCCACCCCACACAATCATTTCGGTCCCCGTCCAGGTCGCCGTGTGTTCCTCGCGCTCCCGCGGCGCGCCAACGGTTGAGACGCTACTCCACGTGTCCAGCGCCGGGTCGTAACGGCCGTTTTCTGTCAGGTACTGAAAATGGGGAAAGGTGGGACCTTCGCTGTTATGTCCGCCCCACACGATCATCTCGTCGCCGGTCCAGACCGCCGTGTGCCCGTTGCGGCCGGCAACGTTGGCCGGCGTCGCGATGGGCGTCCACGTCCCCACCGGTTGCAATTCGGTACGGAACGACCAGTCCGAGGCAGTGCTGGCATTGCCCGCGGCGTCGGTGATATCACTGCCCAGGCGGGCGGTGTATACCTCGTTAAAATCCAGCGGCAGCGACGCCGAGAAAATCGCCTTGTTGGCATCGAACGTCACAACACCATCGACCAGCGAACCACTGCTGTCTTCGAGAGTGAACGTACCGGCTGGCTCGATGAGCTCATCGAATCGCGCCGTGATGATGCCGTCTTGCGGGCCGCAAATACTGTCGGCGCCTGGTGACGCGGTGACTTTGGCCGGGGCCGTGACATCAGAGCTGCCGCCGGGCACGCCGTCCTCGGTCGTAAATGACCACGACTGGCTGGTGCCCAGCGCATTACCCGAGTTGTCCGTGATGCCGGTCGTCAGCCGCGCGGTGTACGTCGTGAGGAAGCTAAGCGGCGCGTCGGCATGGAAATAGGCCCTGCGGGACCCCGCGTAGTAGACGATGGTGCCGACGACCAGTGCGCCTGACGGATTCTCAAGGGTGAATGTTGTCGTGTTGATGGTCGACGCTTCCATGTTCTCGGAAAATTCAACACGCACGCCGGTATCGAATATCGGGAATCCGCTCGATCCATCGGCAGGGGACAGGGACAGGACAGTCGGTGCCGCGGTGTCGGGTTCGTCACAGAACAACTTCCGGGCCCAGCCGCGGGCTTTATCTTCGTCGCTGTTGTTATAGACCGATGACACCGTATCTTCGAGAACCTGTATCCGCGCCTCACACGCCTCCAGGTTATTGAATATCGGTTCATCTGGCCGCGGGCCCCAGGTATGTGACTCGCAACGGCCCCAATACGTGAGCCCCGTCAGGCCGTCGGTCTTGCGATACACGGTGCACTGTCGTATCTGGTAGGGCTCTTGTACGATCGGCGGGGACTTGCCGCCGCCACCGCAGGCTGCGAGTGATGCGAGCGCTGCGCAGAGTACGATACTGAGCAATCCTGTCTTGTGTTGGCTGGCCTGGTCCATCAGCGTAGTCCTTACAAAAATATCCGTGAGAGGCACCGTAAGGGAGACGCCGTGTTCGCGGCGGATGGAAACCTGACATTTATGTGATGATTGCTTGAGGCCTGTAAAATCAGTTACTTAAGAGGGAAAGGTGTCAGGCTTGCTTAACAATAAATAGGCCTGACGTCTTTACCTTACTCAACGTCTTCGCGATTCTTCTTCGCTTCCGCTTCCTCTTCTTCAGCCTTCGTTGCGTCGAGGTGTTCCTGCTGGTCGCCGTAGTAGTCGTCGAGGGCGTGCTCCGAGGCCAGCGGACTCAGGTAATGCTCGGCCGTCTTGCCTTCCTTGTTCAATGCAAGGCCGGTGAGGCATGCCTTGACGATGTATGCACTGTTGAGCGCACTCTTATACGTTGGGTCCAGTGCCGGATGAAATTCAACGAGGTCAAAACTGACGACATTGGACTCGGCACACAGGCGCCGCACGATTGTGATCGATTCACGCATAGTGAGGCCGCCCGGTACCGGCGTTCCTGTCGCGGTGGTAAAGGCTGGATCCAGTACATCTATATCGAACGAGATATGAATTTTGCGGCCTTCCTCGCTGGCCTCGGCGATGACACGATCAATTACCGCGTCCCAGCCGCGTTTCTCAACTTCGGCCATCGTGTGATAGCGCATGCCTTGTTCACGCATCCACTTGAAGCCCGAGATGTCAGGGCCGCTGGAGCGCAGGCCAACCTGGATGTAGTCGGCAGCCCGAACGTGCCCCTCGTTGATCAGGCGGTAGACCGGTACGCCGTGATCGATCAGGTGCGCGCCGCCCCACCAGGCGTCATAGTGCGAGTCGAAATGAATGACCGAGACCTTTTCCTTACCATAGACATCGGCCAGCGCCGCGACGTTCGGGTATTCGAGTGAGTGGTCGCCTCCGATGATGATCGGAATCGCACCGGCCTCGGAAATTTCGCGCACGGTCTCGCGAACGTGGCGCATGGAGCGCTCGGTGCTGTTGTTATCGATAGCAACATCGCCGTAGTCGACGATTGTCAAAACATCGGCAGCCTTAACCTGAACGTACTGGTCAAGGGCACCCATCGACCGGCCGAGCAATCTCAAGTTTGTCGTAGCCCGCTCCCCCGAGTCGCGCCAGCCTGAACCCATGTTAAGCGGAGCTCCGACGATGGCGACATCGACTTCTCCGGCGATGAGGTCTTCTTTGCTCAGCGCCAGTGCGTGCCTGCCGAAAGTGGGTGGTCCACCCCGACCACCGTACCGTCCGAGTTTGATGGGTCCGTCTTCCCTCGGGGGATCCATGGTCCGCGGCCGCTTGGCGCTCCATGCATTGAACTCGGGCGAGTCGGTGTTGAACGGGATGTTTGGCTCGTCGCGGCCCTCCTCGTAACGGAAGTGCGAGACCACCTCCTGCATCGCGTTGATCCATGCTTTGACTTCGTCCGGTGTGCGTTCTTCGAGCGCTTCGACGGTGTCCTTGAGAGGACCTGCAAACTTTCGTGCCTCGCCGCTCTCAAGGAACGCAATCTCCTCGTTTGTCAGCATTTCCAGTTTTGGTGCCACGCTGTCGGGCAGCTCGATCGACTTCGGAACCTCCTCGCGCGAATCATCTGTCTCGAACGGGTAGGGCTGTTCGCCAACGACATGCTCGGGCATGTCGTGTACGTCATCGGCCCAGGCAAGCGGGCAGGTCAGTGCTGCGGCGAGCACCAGGGCAATGCGTAATTTGATCTTCAAGTCAGTCATAGCGGTAACCCCTAGCCCTGGCCGTGGTCAAGTGCGAGTGGGTGGACGTAGTCCGGGTCGAGACCCGCCTTGCGTACGGCAATGCCGACCAGACAAGCATTCAGCACCGCGTTTGCGTGGATCACCGACAGGTCGGACAGGTCCATCATTGGCGCCAGGTCAGTGATCTCGAAGCCAACGATATCCTTAGCCGCGCAGACATGGCGAATGGCCTGAGTGACCTGCTCGATGCTGAGACCGTTCGCTTCGACACGCCCGGCCGCGATCATCTCGGCGGGCGCTAGCGCACTGACATCGACGGACACGAAAAATGCGTCTGGCCCGCGGTCCACCTCGCGCTGTACGCGCTTCAGGACATTGTCGAACCCACGTCGCTGGATCTCGGCCATGGTGTGGTAGCGCACACCCTCGGCACGCAACCATTGCAGCGTGTCGGCGTCCACGTCGGGCCCGCGCAGACCAACCTGGATGGTGTTGGCACCGTCTACGATACCTTCGTCGAGCAAGCGGAACATGGCCTGCCGGTCGGAGATTGTATGGTCGCCATGGCGTTCGACGTCTGGATGAGCACTGAAGTGCAATAAGCCAAACGAGCCGGAGCCATGCGCTCTGGCAATACCGTTGACACCGGGGTAGAGCATCGACGTATCGCCGCCGACCATCATTGGGATGGCGCCCGTGCCGGCCGTTTCGGCCACCATGTCGGTGACGTGACCGATCGTTCTTTCGACGCTCATTTTATCGATGTACAAGTCGCCGTAATCGACTACGGACAGGACCTCGAAGGGTTTGACGAGCGATTGAATATCGGGTGTGGCGATGGTGTTCAGCGCTCGCATGTTGTTCGGTGCCCATCCTGCGTCACGCTGGCCACTGCTCATGTCACTGGGAACGCCCATGATGGCCACATCGACATTGCCGGCAACGAGATCCTCGGGCCAGATAGCGACCTTGGCGCCGCCGAATGTCGGTACACCGGACTTCGGGTACAAGTAACGGTGCACACTGAACGGTCCCGGCTCACGCTCCATCTTGCGCAACGCTGGTGGTGTTCTCACAACCCAGACGAATTCCTTTGTTGTGAGATTGAGTGGCGCCGCGCCCATGTTACGTTCCGCTGAATAACCCATCTGTTCGGCAACGGATATCAGTTCATTGATGAACATTTGCAGGCCTTCAGAATCACGCGTCGCCAGTTCGTGCTCGAGCTGGCGCTCGGGAACGATCTTGATAGCTTCACCTGATGTGATAAAGGTGCGTTGTTCCTCGCTGAGTGCATCGATCTTGTCACCGAATTGCTCGGGAACCGACCAGTCGGCAAGGGCCCCTGCAACAGGGAACACTAACAAAGCGAGCACAAACGAACGCATACCCCGAGTATTCTTATTAGTATTCAAGGGTGTTTCCTGGAGTCGGATTTGCGAAGAATAGTAATGGACTTGCGGAGTTTGTGCGAATCGGCTGGTCAGGCGGCGTGATAGGATCGCTCGAATGTTCGAGAAGAAAGGACCACCTTTGAAATCCTCACGACGAAATTTTATCCGCTCTGCAACGGCGGCTGGCGTTGTTGCTGCATTGCCGGGGTCGATTTTTGCACAAGGTACAGCACCCAGACCCCTCGATATCCTGATTCTGGGTGGCACGGGGTTTATCGGACCGCATGAGATCAACTACGCGAGATCTCGCGGCCACAACATCACCATGTTCAATCGCGGCAAGACGGCGCCCGACATGTTTCCGGACGTAGAGGCACTGATCGGTGATCGGGATGATCAGCTTGATTCGCTCAAAGGTCGGGACTGGGATGCGGTCATCGACAACTCCGGCTTTTTCCCGCGTCACGCACGCCTCTCCGCCGAGTTGCTGCACGGTCACGTGGGTCAGTACATGTTTGTTTCGAGCATCTCGGCTTATGCGGAGTCGCTGACCGTCGAGGACGATGAGTTTTCTGCGGCGTACGGTGTGATGGACGATCCGACCGATGAATCCGAGTACATCTACGGCCCGACCTACGGTCCGCGCAAGGCTCTGTGCGAGCAGGAAGTCACGAAAGTCTTTGGCGACAAAGCCATTAACATTCGGCCCGGGATCATTACCGGCACCGGGGATCCGACGGAGCGCCTGCGTCATTGGCTGCGGCGCATGCAGGCGGGCAGCGAGATACTGGTTCCCGGGGTGCAAGACCTGCCGGTGCAATACATTGACGCCGCTGATATGTGTGGTTGGATGATTCGCATGCTGGAGGACGGTAGCGGCAGCGGTCCTTACAACGCGGTCGGCGCTAAAGAGCCGTATCGTGCCAGATCACTGCTTGAGGGCCTTCGCGATACGACCGGCTCGTCGTCAACACTGACCTGGATCGACTGGGAATGGATTCGAAAAGAAAAATCCGAGGATCCGAACTACGGACCGTGGTACGGGGCAGGACCGATTCCTTTCATGCAGGTGAACAATGACAGGGCGCTCGCAACCGGTCTTACGTTTCGGCCGATCGCGGACACCGCAAAGGACATGATCGCGAATCTCGATGAGCATCCTGTTCCGGAAAGGCGGCAAGCTGGATTCGACCCGGAAATCGAAGCCGCCCTGCTGAAGAAGTGGCACGCAGAGCAGGGGTGAGGGGCCGCTGTTGACCCAAAGCGGCCATTCAATACTAGTAAGGATTTTCTTCCAACTGAGCGTGACCTAAGCGGTTCACTAGCGAGTGACTATACTTAGGACAGACACAATGGCTTAGTCATGGAGGAAGGCTATGCATTTCTCAAAAGGTGCCGCACTTCTATTGATCTGTGCATTAGGCGCTTGCTTGACCTCTTGTGATGCCAAGGAAAGTCAGAAATATTCGGTTCAGCTTGCTCGCCAAGCTGTGTTCGCAAAACCAGGGTCTGGTGTACCGGAAGTTTCCACAGAGGAGTTGGAGAAAATACTCAAGGATCAGAGTGCAGTGGTGTTGGACACTCGCCCCCACCTTGAATGGTCAATAAGTCATATTCCCGGCGCACTCAATGTGGCACCCAAACCAGGAGTGCCTAAGGCGCTCTACACCTCAGACGCAACAGAGATCGGACGACTGGTAGACGGGGACAAGTCACAGCCATTGGTGCTGTACTGCAATGGTCCTTACTGCGGCAAGAGCAAGCGAGTGGCCGAGGACTCACTCAGGGCCGGTTACACAAACGTACGTCGCTACCAGCTCGGTGCACCTGTCTGGCGTGCATTGGTCGGAGTGATGGTGATCGAGCCAGAAGGTGCTCGATATGTTTTCAAAAACGATCAGTCCGCTGTTTGGATTGATGTTCGTGACCCTTCAGTGTTTCAGGAAGAAAGCATCCCCGGCGCAAGGAATCTACCTCAAAGTGAAGTACTCCCAGGCAAGGATGTGGGGGAGGTATTTGCAGCGAAGAATGATGGACGGTTGCCCATGGATGATCACAACACCCGCATTATTGTTTTCGGCCAGAATGGCGGACAGGCAAGTGAAGTAGCCGAAGCTCTGGCTCGCGAGGCATTTCACAACGTAACGTATTTTTCAGGCACCTATGAGGCACTTACAGATGAGGCACTCAAATTGAGAGCAGAATGAAACATGCATGTGCATTGATTGCTGTTCTACTACTATCGTCACCGAGTTTTTCATCAGGTCAAACTCTCCGGGACCTTGTGGCCGAAAATCACTATTCCTACATCCCGTCCGATCAGGGGAATTTCCCGACACTAATTGCGATCCCGGGTTGTAGTGGGATTTCGTCGGATAATCCGACAGCAGAAGAATCCAATCCTCAACTAAGCGAAGGCGATCTGCTTTTTCGTCGGCACTACCGCTACATGGCAGAGAAATTGAAGGCAGAGGGTTTTGTTGTGCTGTTGGTGAATATTCATGCCGCTGAGGGTGTGCTAACTGCTTGTGCCGATCCGATTGACGGCGAGCGCATGGCTGAGTACATCAATGAAGCGGTCGCGTGGGCGATCGAGTTGCCATATGTCGACCCCGACAAACTTCACATTATTGGCTGGTCAATGGGTGGTCGAGGCGTTCTAAAGTGGCTGGATGGACCACGCAGTGAGGCAACCGGTGTTCGCTCTGCAATAGCGGTATATCCGCAATGTAGAGGACACACGACTCTGACGATTCCAATGCCGATACTCATGTTGCTCGGTGGCAGTGACGATATTGCTATCCCGTCGGTCTGCGAAGAACTGGTTGATTCGGTTCCTATCAAACAGCATATAACGGTCGAAAACTATCCGGGTGCGCGTCACGGCTTCGATGTTCAGGATGCTCCACCCATGCTAGAAAGTGGCAACGGCAAAACAGTCGGTTATCAGAAAGAAGCCGCGGAGGCATCATGGGTGGCAATCCTGCAATTTCTTACCATGTCTGAATGACCGCTTTTGGCCGTAAGCAGACTGTCATTTTGGTGATTTTCTGGTGACTTGAACGTCCGCTATTGAGCAAAGCAGACGTTCAGGGTTCAAGTTGGAATTACCGTGAGACTATCGGCTGGGGAACGTCCGCTTTACCCCCGGAACCGGACATTCGGCTAAACTTGGTCGAAAGGGCCGCTTATGACCCAAAGCGGATGCCGAACAAACCGTTTCACATGCGGCCCCCATATGTTTAATTGGGCAAATCGAGACAAGTTTTGAGCAGTGT
>WTCH01000273.1 GCA_013138675.1 Woeseiaceae bacterium
TGTTCGTTCACGGAAGACGGCGGTGGATTCGACGCGTTCATGGCGGCGCAGGGCGAGTGGAATGCCTATGCTGACGAGCATGGCTTCGTCAATTCGTCCTGGATTTGGTGGCCGATCGCCGGCGAGACCGACAACGACTATGACTTCAAGTATCTTGTTGGCACGCCAGACCATACGACTACAGGTGCTAACTGGCAGTTGTTTTCCGAAGGTCACTGGCAGAAGTCCGAGGAGTTGTTCAACGATGTTATCGACTGTGACATCAGCCGCGTCTACGACGGCACAGTGCGCAGGCGCATTACTGCCGGAGAGTAAGCCTAGTCTGATCGAGTAAGAAAAAGGCCGCCCCTAGGGGCGGCCACTTTTTTAATAACAAAGGCCGCTCGAGAGCGGCCTTTGGTGAGACTGGGATTGGAAAACCCGGGTCAGGTAGAGTTAGGAGGTCGCTCCATAATCTGCACAAGACCCAACGGTTTTCTCAACACCTTTGATATCTCACTAGACATGAATCACCTCCTTCTATGTTGTTTGCCCGGCCTCAGTATCTAAAAAAAGTCCGCCGTTGCCAAGAAAAATATCAACTAAAAACAAGGGTATAAAACACTCAATTGATACGCTATGATATCCAGCTCGGCTGGCGACTGGCCTCAGTAATATTGGCGTGTATACTCCGGTACTTGCCTCAGTCGCGACAACCGCGCTGAAACAATAATTTACAGTGAGAACACAATGGCAATCGCAGATCTAAAGAGTGTATTGAAAATATTCGGCGGCTCGGACGTGAGTGAAGCGGAACAGAACGAGCTGTACAAGGAAGTACTTCTGATGACTCTGTCAAGGGCAGCAGATGCTGATATCAACATTCAGGCGGCTGAGGTCGATCGGATCCGCGAGATTCTCAAGCAGCACACCGGTGAAGATTTCAGTGCAGGCGACATCCGTATTGCAGCACGTGCTGAGCTCTATGCTCAATCATCTCTAAGGAAGTACCTGGCTTCTGTGCGCGAGAAGATGGCGAATGCAGACCGCATCGATACCGTGCATGCACTTGCCGACGTATTCCGCAGCGATCAGGAAATCAGTGTACTCGAGATCGATTTTTTCAATCGCGTTGCTGATGCATTGAAAGTCACTCCTGCCGAGGTTGCCGGTCTTGTTGCCGGGGAAGTGAGCTAAACCACTTTCTTGAGATTACGCCGCCAATTTCGCGGTACACAACAAACAGACCCGACGCGATGATCACGGTCGCGCCGAATACGACCCAGCGGTCAGGTATCTCATCCCAGATCAGGTAGCCGGCGATAGCACCGCCGATGAGTGCCGTGTATTCGAAGGGTGCCAGCATTGCAGGTGACGCCCGCCGATAGCCGCCGATGATGCCGATCCAGGCGATCACCGAGCATGCACCGGCACCCAGAAACAATAGCCAGCCGTCGAGGTCGGGGACCTGCCACGATCCCTCTCCCAGCAGAGAGAGCGACACGATCATCGGACCGGCAATGACGTAAACCGACAGTGCATAACTACTTTCTGTTGTAGACAGTTTGCGCGCCGTTATGGCCATGCAGGCGTAGCAAAATGCTGCGAACAAAACCGCGATTGATGCGAACGATACGTCACCGCCACCCGGCCGAAGAATTATGAGTACACCAATAAAGCCGACAGTAACGGCAATCCACCTGCGCCATCCCACATGTTCCCCGAGCAGGGGTACCGACAGTGCCGTGACCATCAGCGGTGCCGTAAAACCCAGGGTCAGTGCATCAACGAGCGGCATGCGCGACAGACCGTAGAAGAAACCGAACATGGCGCCGGTCGCAAGCAAAGTACGCAACAGGTGCCAGCGCCACTTTGCGGTTACGAGACTGCGAATCCCGCCAAACTGCCGTCCGATCAGAATGAAGATCGACAGGCCGATCAGGCTGCGCAAGAAAACGAACTGCTCGAGCGAATAGCTCGATAGCAGACCCTTGGCGCACAGGTCGAGACCGAGTCCTCCGAGGACCCCGATTAGCAGGTAGCCGACTGCGCTACCCGTCGCATTTTGACGGATTTCGTGAGTCATTCGTGAGTGCTTCGCCGTGAAACTTAACGACAGCTGAACATGATCGCACTAATCGCCCGGGTTGCCCAAGAGTTCAGCCGCGATTCAGAGAGACAGTCGTTTAATGATAGTCAGGATGAATTACCCGAGGAAGGACGAATGGTTACTTACGCAATATCTGTCACTCGCTCAAAGGTATCTGCCTGGGCATTCTTGATCGTCGGTTTAGTCGTGTTGTCGATGAATGCCGTTGCAGCCGAGGTTGAGGAGCAGGGGCGCTTGTCGGTTTCGACACAGAGTACCCGCGCTGAGCGCGATAAGGGTTTCCCGGGCAAGACCAGCGAGGATGAATTCGAAGCGCTTGAACGTGCCGGTGACCGTGTTGCAGCGAAAGGCTCCTTGTCACGCTCCAAGCCGGTCATGCAGACAATGCAGGCAGCCAACGCAGACTTCTGGTTCTATACCGCCGATATTGAGTTGTTCAATGATCATGATCGCGACGGTTACTACCACGGAATAGACCTGCTTTTCGACGCGGATACTTACTACGCGATTGCCGATGTTTATGCCGTCGTCTACCTGAGCCTGGATGGCGGGCCGTGGAATGAGTACGCGGCGACAGAGGACTTCACGCTATTCGGTGCGAGCAGTGAGGACGACTATGTCATCGCCACGGAACTGCTGGCCGGGTACCCGTCGGGAAGTTACGACGTGCTGGTTGAACTATTCGATGCCTACGACAATACGTTCCTGGCCTACTTCGGGCCGAACGACACGTCAGAGCTCGCTTTCTTGCCGCTTGAAGATGCCGGACGTGACGTTGCCGATGTGCCCGATGTCACTGTCGTGAACCACCAGCATGGTGGTGGTTCGACCGGTGCCGCATTTATCCTGGTTCTTGCGCTGGTCGTGTTGCGGCGACTTCGCGGCGTGCTGTACGCATGACCTTGCGGCCCCAACCCGAGAGGTTGTCGAAGTAGACGTACAACGCGGGCACGACCAGCAGCGAAACGACTGTGGAGAACGCCAGGCCGCCAATGATCGCCCGGGCCATTGGGTAGTACGGCGGGCCGTCACCACCGACCTGGGTGGAGCCGACCGCCAGCGGCGCCAGGCCGACGATGGTCGTGGCTACGGTCATCAGGATTGGACGAAGCCGATCCCGACCGGCATCGACAATCGCCTTGTCTCGCGGAAAGCCGCGCTGTCGCAGGTTGTTAATGTGATCGACAAGAACGATGCCATTATTCACAACAACGCCGATCAGGATCATGATGCCGATAGAGGCCATGAACGAAAATGTTGTGCCGGTAGCGGCGAAAAACAGGAACACACCAAATATCGAAAATACGATGGAGCCGAGAATGATCGAGAATGGCAACAGCATCGACTCGAACAGTGCGGCCATGACAAGAAAGATGCAGGCAATGCCGAGCAGGATGTTCGTCAGCATCATCTGCTGGGTTTCGTCCTGACGCTCGAAACCTCGACCGAACTTCCAGCTATAGCCGGGCGGCAGATCGATCTGTGACATCATCTCTTCGATGGTTGGCTGAATTTCCTCAAGGCTCATTTCCTCTTCGAGGTTGCCCGAGAGCACGACAGAGGTTTGCCTGTCCGTGCGGCGGATCGTGTCGGGTGCCTGCCCAATGTGCAGGTTTGCGACGCTGCCAAGCGTAATGCGCTCGCCATCCGGCTTATAAAGCGGCAGGCTCGAAAGCTGTTCAACGGTCTGTTTTTCGTCATCACGGAACACCATGCGCACCGCGACCTCGCCAGTCGCACCCCGAAACTCGCGCAGGTTCTCGCCGCGCAGAGCGATGCTGACATTCTGTGAAATGTCTGCCGCCGTAAGGCCGGCGGCTGCAGCTCGATCCCGGTCGATGATGACCCGAACTTCCTTGTCGCCGCTTTCGGAGTCGCTGCGGACGTCCTTCAGGCCGTCAATTGAAGACAATGCTCGTCCTATGTCGTCACCCAGCCCATTCAGGACCGTCGTCGAGTCGCCTGAAATCTGGACGCTGAATCCTTCACCGCCGCCTTGCTGGTCAAACTGGAAGCTGGGTTTGCCGATCGCGAGTGCTGGCAGATCTGCCTCTATACGCTCGATGATCTCTCTGGTAGACAGCGTCGCATCTTCCTCGTCCGTTAGCAGGATGGTCGACTGCGTTTGTTCAAGATCGAAATAGCTGTAGACGCTGCGGATATTGAATTCCTCCTTGCGCGCATACAGGTAGTCTTCGATCGTGTCGACTGCTTCTTCTATGCGCTTCAGGGAGTGCTGCCCTTCGATATGATAGGGCATGAACAGTCGCCGCCCGACGTCCTGCGGGAATGCATCGAATTTGACGAGGTCAAGCGCAAGCGGCATTACGCCAATTACGCAAGTCAGGAAGATGCCAAGAGCCGTCCACCACGGGCGGTCGACAATCCAGGACAACGCGCGTTCGTAGCGACCCGTCAGTCGCGAAATCATGCCGCTCGGCTTTGGCCGCGGCGGCACGGCGACGCGCTCAGCCAGCATCGGCACAAGCGTCTGGGCGATCACTAACGAAGCCAGCAGCGCGACGATGATGGTCACGGCAACATGGGTCAGAAACACCATGATGTCAGTTTTGGTGCCGAAGATAATCGGTGCAAATACAATGATTGTCGTGGCGGTGCCCGCGATGACGGCGAGCCCGACTTCGCGCACGCCCTTGAGTGTCGATTCCCGTGGACTCAGGTCGCTTTCGGCGCGTTCCTTAAAAATGCTCTCGGTTACTACGACGGCGTTGTCGACCAGCATTCCAACCGCCAGCATCAGTCCCATCATCGACAGAATATTCAATGTCAGTCCGAAGAAATACAGTGCGCCCAGGGTGATCAGTATTGAGAACGGCACCGATGCTGTGACGATCAGGGTCGTGGAAACCTGCCGCAAAAAGAAATAGAGCACGACAATCGCAAGCAAACCGCCGATCAGTCCGGCGCCCAGAAGATCGGACAACGAGTCCTTGACGGCGTCACCCTGGTTATCGAGTGAGAAGATGTTGATGCCTTGCATTTGCGGCAGCTGGCCGATTTTTTCGACTTCGGCGATGACACGGTCCGTTACGTCTACCAGGTTCGAGCCAGTTGATTTGCTGACCGCGATACCAATTGCATAGTTTTGATCGAGATGACGACCATAGTTTCGATCCGGGGTGCGTAGTTCAACATCGGCGACGTCTCGCAATCGCAACCCGCTCTCATTGATCACGAGATCGCGTATTTGCTCTACCGAACCAAATTCACCGCGTGGCCGGACATTCAGACGCTGGTCTCCGGCCGTAATCTGACCCGCGCTGACGGCAAAATTGCTGCGCTGCAGGAGGTCGCGCAAGGATCCGATATCCACGCCATGTTGAGCCAGGCGATCAGGTTTCAGAAGGATACGAATTTCGCGCCGGTCTACACCCTGCAATTCGACGCGTGACACGCCTTCTATACGTTCCAGGCGGCGTTTCAACAGCCGGTCGAGCATGTCGTAGCTGTTGGACAAGTCGCGACTACTCGAAATGCGCAAGTGCAAAACAGGTTGGTCGCCGAGCGATCCTGTAAAAATAAAAATGCGGCGAATGTCCGCGGGCAGCAAGTGCCGGATACTGTCCACCTTCGCACGCGCTTCAATGCCCTTTGCGCCCATGCTGCTGTCCCAGCCAAACTGCAGGAATATCTGCGCCTGGCCTTCATCGGAAGTCGAAAACATCTGTTCGACGCCCGACAGCGTAGCGAGTGCCTCCTCGATGGGGCGCGTAATCAGGCTTTCGACTTCCTCGGGTGTCGATCCCGGGTATGGAATTTGAATGAATATCCCCGGAAATTCGATGTCCGGGAATTTCTCGAGCGGCAACAACCTTGATGCAATGAGGCCGATCAGTGCGAGCGCGACAAACGTTACAACCGTCGTAACCGGACGCCGTAGTGCGAACTCCGTGTGTCTCACTGCGCTGCCTGGGTTGCCGCAGGCGCTGCGGGCCATTTCTTGCGGTCCATCAATGAGTAGACGACCGGGATAACAACAAGTGTCAGGAATGTTGATACCAAAAGGCCACCAATTACGGTTATCGCCATCGGTGCGCGAACTTCGGCGCCCTCACCAACACCCACCGCCATCGGCAGCAAACCGAGTGCCGTTGTGAGTGACGTCATCAGGATTGGCCGGAGACGGGCAGCACCGGCCTCCATGATGGCTTCAATGCGCTCTTTGCCCTCGGCGCGAAGTTGATTGATCAGGTCGACAAGTACGATCGCGTTGTTGACGACGATACCCGCAAGCATGATGACGCCAATCAGGGCAACAATATTTATTGTGGTCCCGGTAACGAACAGTGCAAGGACCGCACCAACGAGCGCCAGTGGAATCGTAAATAGAATCACAAATGGATGGATCAGAGATTCGAACTGCGATGCCATGACGAGATAAACAAGGAAGATGGCCAGCGCAAGTGCAAACTGCATCGACTGAAACGACTCTTGCATCTCTTCGCTCTGTCCCGAGACGAGCGCGGTGATTCCGTCCGGCATAGGCGTACGATTAATTATTGAGCCAGCCTCAATCGCGGCGGCGCCCAGATCGCCATAGGCGATGTTTGCGGTGATGATCGCGACGCGCTCCTGCGCCACTCGCCGAATTTCGGCAGGTCCCTGAGACACGCTGATATCGGCAACGGCGTCGAGCGACACGGGCCTGTCGGATGCGGGATTCACAATCAGGCGGCGAATCTCTTCAATGCTCGACTGGCGGGTATCCACGCTGCGCACAAGCACATCGATCTTCTTGTCGCGCCATGTGTATCTTGTGGCTAGCTCACCGCGCACATTGGCAACGACACGATTCGCAATATCGCGGACGGCAAGTCCGAGTTTTGCAGCACGTTCCTGGTCGAATACGATCTGAATCTCCGGATTGCCGCGTTCGACGGTTGTCTTGATATCGGTAAACCGCTCTGAAGCCGACATTTCCTGCACGACCATGCCGCTTACCCGGGAAAGCCCTTCGAGGTCGTAGCCGGAAATTTCAATCTGCAGGGGGCTCGCAAACGACATAAGTGCCGGTCTGCTGAACTCGTATTGCACTCCGGGCAGTCGCGAAAGCTCCGCGCGCATCGCCTCCATCGTCGCATTCTCTTCGACGCGTCCTGCACCGGGCTGCAACGCAATACTGAGCGTTCCCGTGTTGTCGCCAGCGTCAACGGGATTGGCATCGAGGCGATTGCCGGTCCCGGCCACCGAATAATCGAGAGCCACCGCGGCAATGCCATCTGTCGCGCTTTGCGCGGCCTGGATGGCCTTGTCCGTTTCAGCCAGTGGGGCACCGGGCGCAAGTCGAAGGTCGACGTTGAATTCACCTTGCGATAACTGCGGAATCAACTCAGTGCCCAATCTCGGGATCAGTGACATTGTGCCCGCGAACACAAGGGTTGCGACGAGGATTACGGCAAGTCGGTGATGCAGTGACCACCGCAGCAGACTCGGGTACACCGCGGCGATCATGCGGTGCAGGCGCAGCAGCAGCCAGCTCGGAACCCAGAGGATTGCCCAGAAAGCCCATTTCAGTCCGGCAAACACAAAGCCGAGCATGCGCACAACAAACGCCACACCGCGGGTGAACCAGCCCGGGGGCGTTGTTTCGCTTACATTGTGGTAGCGATTGTCCGCGCCAAGGGACGCGAGCATCGGAATTAGGGTCAGTGCGACGATCAGAGAAAACACCAGTGCAAACGTCACCGTTAGCGCCTGGTCGCGGAATAGTTGGCCGGCTATACCCGAGATGAATACCATCGGGAAGAATACGGCGATCGTGGTCAGCGTGGAGGCAACGACAGCGCCGGCCACTTCGGTCGTGCCGTTTCGCGCGGCGTCGACGATGCCTTCCCCTTGTTCTTTCTTGCGCACGATATTCTCGAGTACAACGATCGAGTTATCGACGAGCATGCCAACGGCGAGCGCGATACCGCCGAGCGACATGATGTTGAGCGAAACGTTGTTCAGATACATCAGCAGGAACGTGCCAATGACCGAAACGGGAATTGCGATGCCCGTAATTGTTGTGGCCCTGGCATCACCCAGGAACCCGTACAGCACGATGATTGCGATGATACCGCCGAGAATTGCCGCGTTTCTCACGTCGTTCACGGACGCCGAAATGAACTTTGATTGGTCATGGATCGTGATGACTTCGAATTCTTCGGGCAGGGACTCGTTGAGCGTCGCGAGTCGAGCAGCGATTCGACTCGCTACCTGCACGGTATTGGCATCACCCTCTTTGTAAACGGCGAGCTCGACCGACTCCCGGCCGCGAACGCGTGTAATGGCTTCGCGTTCTTTGTAGCCACGTTCGACCGTTGCAACATCCCGCAGGTAAACGGGCCGGTCAGCGACGTAGGCGACAATCGCATCACGCATTTCGTCCACTGACTGGAACTCATTCAGTGTGCGCACGAGGAAGCGTTGATTGCCTTCTTCCAGGCGTCCACCGGAAAGGTTGACGTTTTCAGCTCGAATGCGGGCCGCTATCTGGTCAATACTAATCCCCAGCTGCGAGAGTTTCTGCTGGTCGACGCGGATCTCGATTTCGTCCTCGAGGCCGCCGCTGACTTTCACGGCGGCCGTACCCTCTTCGGCCTCGAGGTCTGTCTTGATTCGGTCCTCGGCCAGGCGGCGCAAAGACTTCAATTGTGCCTCGTCGGATTCCGCCAGCCCTACCGCATCTTCTTTGTACAACAGGCCAAGGCGCATGATCGGTTCTGACGACGGATCAAAGCGCAGCAACAGAGGCCGGCTCGCCTCCAGCGGCAGGGTAAGAATGTCGAGTTTTTCGCGGACATCAACACCGGCAATATCCATGTTGGTGCCCCACAGGAACTCCAGTGTCACATCGGATTGTCCCGAACGTGATACCGAACGAACGAGGCGTACGTTGCGGATGACGCCAACCGCTTCCTCGATGGGTTTGGTCAGCAGATTCTCTACTTCGACCGGGGCTGCCCCCGTTAACGCTGTGCGAACCGTTACGGTCGGGTAAGAGAGGTCCGGCAGCAGGTTCAATTTGAGGCGAGACAATGACACCATGCCGAAAAGCACGATCGCGACCATCAACATGACGATCGTGACGCGGCGCTCTGTCGCGATCTCAATCAGTCGGCGCATTGTCGCTCACCTGTGCTTCTTCAGCGTCGTTAATGATCGTGACGACAGAATCATCCTTGAGACCCGCCTGGCCGACAGTGACGACTTTGTCATCATCCTCAAGGCCCTCAGCTATCTCGATCATGCCGCTGTTCGCGTATCCGGTCTTAACGTTGCGGCGCTTGGCTTTACCATCCTCAATAACGAACACGCTTGTTTCGCCACTTTCTTCGAGTATCGAACTACGCGGAATCTGCAAAACATTCACGTGTCGGTCGTAGACAATACTGATTCGGCCAAACATACCCGGCTTGATGCGTCGCTCGTCATCGCTGATTTCGATCGTGATTTTGAATGTGCCTGTCTGTGGATCGACGATCGGGCTGACACGAGTCACCGAGGCAATGATGCGTTGTCCCTGCAGCGCGTCAATATCGATGCCGACGATCTGGTCTTTCGCGATGTTGCGGTACTCGCGTTCGGGAACATGCAGGTATGCAACCAAAGGATCAAAACTCGTGACCCTGAATATAGGATCGTTGGCAGAAACCGTGTTGCCCAGGCGAATATATCGGTCAGAGACGACGCCGCTGATTGGTGCGCGAATCTGTGTGTAGTCGAGTTCGAGTTTGGCGAGGTTGAAGGAAGCTTCGAGTGCCTCCAGGTCGTAGCGGATCTTGTCAAAGTCACCCGTTGAGATCAGGCCCTTTTCCTTCAGATCGACATTGCGTTCATAGTCTCTTTGAAGCTTGCGCAGATTCGCTTGTGACTGGTCCAGTTCAAGTCGCAGGCGATCGCCGTCCAGGCGTGCCAACACCTGGCCTTGTTCGACGTCGTCGCCTTCTTCGACCAGGATCTCTCGAACCTCGCCGGCCACTTTGGCAATGACATCGGCCTCGGCAAATGCCTCGATCGGCGCCGTGCCGGAATAAACAGCAACGATATCACCGCGAGTTGGCCTGCCCATCTCGACCGGGATTGCGACTATTTCTTCGTCTTCAGCCTCGGTAGTGTCGGGCTCCGCTCCTTCCTGTGCACATGCACTGATTAACAGCGCGCACGCCAGTACTGCTGGACCCAAGTGATTCAGCGACATCAGCTCCTCCCTTTGATTGTGCCGCACCTGGAGAGTCTCTGCTCTCGCACTGCAGCGCGGCAGATCAGCCTGTGAAACTGTCCACGCTTCGATTGCTCGCCAGAACCTTGCTGCCATCGCGAAGGCTCGAATGACCGATGACCACGATCTCTTCTTCGTCGGCAAGCCCGCTCAGTATTTCGATTTGGTCGCCGAACCTGATTCCGGTTTCCACGATGCGCAGTACAACAGCTCCGTCGGCGACGACGTAAACCGAAGATTCGTCGTCTTCATCGACAACGGCATTACCCGGAATTAGCATTGCATCTTCATGCTTTTCGTAAGCAATCGTGAAGCGCGCGAACATGCCGGGTACTAGATCAGCGTCCTGGTTGTCGATAATCGCGGTTGCCCGAAAAGTACCGTTTCGCGTGTCGATCGTTGGGCTGATGCGCGCAATTATCGCGCTGAATTCTATGCCAGGCATCGAATCGACCTGCAGGCTCGCGTTATGGCCTGCCGAAAACTTGGCGAGCTCAGACTGAGGAATCTGCAAATAGGCGACAAGCTCGCTCGTATCGGTGATCCGGAATGCGACGCTGTTGGCGTCGATGCTCTGCCCAAGCTTAACGTCACGGGACGAGACGATGCCGCTGATGGTTGCGCGAATCTCCGAGTAACCGTAATTGAGATTGGCGAGGTCGTATTTGGCGCGTAGTGCATCAACGTCAAATTTCAGTCCGTCATACATCGTCGCGCTGACAAGCCCGCGTTTGGCGAGGTCTTCATAGCGGTCGAGTTCTTTGCTGGCTCGTTCGTGGTCTGCCCGAGCTGAAAGCATTTCGAGGCGCAGCCTTTCTCCGTCGAGGCGCGCAAGCACCTGGCCGGCCTGCACCTGGTCACCTTCTTCAACGAGGAGCTCAATGACCTCGCCCGGGACGCGTGCCAGTACCGGCGCATCCGCATCAGACTCGATGGTGGAGGTCGCATGGTAGGTTGCGAAAATATCTTCGCGAACCGGCATGGCGACTTCGACCGGGACCGGCGTGGCTGCCCGTACTTCGGCTTCATCGGTAATGCTGGCCTCGCCGGTACCGCAACCGGGGATAATTGCGATGCTCGACAAGGCCAGAACGGCGAGTAGTGAATTCGGTGCTTTCATGATTGATTCTGCAGTATTTGAGGTAACTTAGTGTTGTAGTGAAGTATAACACTAGCTCGGTATAACGCAACCCCTGAGTTTTCTCGTTTCATCCCAAACGCCTTCTAATAAAATCAGTAACTTAGGATGGCGAACGCGTCCTCGCGCCGCCGACTATCTATTAGATGCGCGAACACGCGTTTTGGATTAGACATATACCGGACAAGCGGTTCAGGGCGTTGCGGGTGCGGTCTGGCTTGTCCTGGCAGCCCGTCGTTCGGCCTGCCTGGCCGCGATCCGGGCCTGGACCATGAGCAGGCTCGGGGTCAGGAACAGCGTGAGGACTGTGGCAAATGCAAGGCCGCCGGCAACTGAGGACGCGAGCTGCGTCCACCATTGTGAGCTAGGGGCGCCGATCGACACCTCACGGGAAATCAGATTGATGTTCGCACCCAGCACCATCGGCATCAGGCCGATGACTGTCGTCACTGTCGTCAGCAACACAGGCCGCAGGCGCATCGCACAGGTACGGAGAATCGCATCAAATGCGTCAGTACCGCGGCCCCGCAACACGTTGTAGGTGTCAATGAAGACGATATTATTGTTGACGACAATGCCGGCGAGAATAATGACGCCAATGCTGCTCATGATTACGCCGAATGGCATGCCTGCGATCAGGTGACCAAGCAGAACTCCGCCTGTAGAAAAGACAACGGCGGTCAGAATCAAAAGCGCCTGGTAAATACTGTTGAACTGAGTGACGAGAATGATCGCCATGATTGCTATGGCCATCATCATGGCCTGTGCCAGAAACGACTCGTCTTCTTCCTGATCCTCGATCGTTCCGCGAAATACAGCACTCACGCGCGGATCGATGCCGAGCGTAGGCAGCATCTGCCGCAGCTCGGCAATAACATCGTTTTCGAGGTAGCCCTGCTCGACGTCAGCTTCAATGGTCATAGTGCGTCGCATGTCAGTACGTGTGATCGTGCTGACTTGCTGGGCCGGAACCCTTTCAACGAACGTGCTGATTGGCACAAGTCCGTTCGGCGTCGGAATGCGCAGTTCATCGATTTGCGAAAGGCTGCGGTCCTTCGCAGGGTAGCGAACTCGAATTTCGATCTCGTCGTCGCTGTCGTCGGGGCGGTACTCGCCAATCATGATGCCATTGGTAACGAGCTGCACCATAGCGCCAACCAGGGTGACGTCGGCACCGAAACGGGCCGCCTCGGCCCGATCGACCTTTATTTGCCATTCGATGCCTGGCAGCGGCCGGCTATCTTCGATATTGGTGACGCCTGGGTGTTGCTCCAGGGCTGCCCGCACGAGCGCGATTGTATCGATGACGAGGTCTGCGTCGCGCGATGAGAATTCGATGACTACCGGTTTGCCCTGCGGCGGGCCAGGATCCGGCTTTCGTGTTTCGATGGTAATACCGGCAAGATCGGCGGTTCGCTCGCGCACCTCCGCGAGGATCTCATTCGCGGTGCGGCGCTGGTCCCACTCAATCAGATTGAGCGTCAACGAGCCAATCTGGTCCGGCGCTTCTCTGACATCGCCCGTCTTGACGTAGAGGTATTCAATTTCCGGCATACCAAGCAGGCGTTCTTCCACCTGGCGAACCAGGAAGTCCTGCTCGTCAATGGACAAGTCGCCGCGTGCACGAACATCGACCATGGCGAATGGCTGCTCGACGTCAGGAAAATACTCTGTGCCGCGACCGAACATCGCAAAAGCGAAATATATCGCTAACAGTAGTGCCGAGACGTAGCCAACATTGCGCCATGGCGTCTGTAGCGATCTTTTCAGGAATTGCACGTATCGGCCCGTGAATCCTTCAATGCTGTCCAGGTCACCGGTTTCGGCTGCCGCAAGGTTGCGTCGTGCTGCTTCGCTGACCGCACCGGTCTTGCCGAAGATCGAACCGAGTGTCGGCACGATCAACAGTGCCATGAGTAACGAAGCCGACAGTACCGCAATCAGTGTGAGCGGCAGGTACTTCATGAACTCGCCGGTGGTGCCGGGCCACAGGGCTAGCGGCACAAACGCTGCAAGTGTCGTGCAGGTGGATGCGATGATCGGCCACGCCATACGGATAGCAGCACGCGAGTAGGCGTCGTGGCGGGATTCGCCTTCGGCCAGTCGACGATCGGCCATCTCGGTGACGACAATCGCGCCATCGACAAGCAGACCGACGGCCATGATCA
Organism: Woeseiaceae bacterium; assembly: GCA_013138675.1. GTDB lineage: Bacteria > Pseudomonadota > Gammaproteobacteria > Steroidobacterales > Woeseiaceae > UBA1847. Next base: position 13,620 of record WTCH01000273.1, read on the forward strand.
ACGCAAACAGCACCATCATATTGATCGTGATGCCAAATGAACCGATTAGCAGGATGCCGAGCAGGAAGCTGCCGGGGATCGAAATACCAACAAGCAGCGCTGAGCGAATACCGAGAATTCCAACGATGACGATGAAGACGAGCAGTACCGCTGCGATGACGTTGTTCTGCAACTCCGTCAGCATGTCGTTGACGTCGTTGGACTTGTCTTTCGACACGCTGATATCAATTTCACCGGGCCAGTACTGACGTTCGGCTTCGACAACTGCCATGACATCATCTACCGCCTTCAGCAAATTTGCTCCACCGCGCTGCACAACCTCGATGGCGATCGCGGGTTTGCCATTCAGGCGCGCATAGCTTTCTGCATCCTTGTACGTACGCCGAACCTCGGCAATGTCCTTGAAGTGTACGATGCGTTCTCCGTCAGCCTTGATGGGCAGGTCAAGGACATCAGCTGCACTTTCGAATATGCCAGGTACCTTGACCGGGAAACGGCCTTCACTGGACTGCAACGATCCGGCCGCAACCAGCTTGTTGTTGCGATAAACAAAACTCACGATCTGGGCCTGGTCGAGGCCGTAGCTTT
>WTCH01000058.1 GCA_013138675.1 Woeseiaceae bacterium
GGTCATCGGCCAACCGTCAAAGGCGGTTACTTCCCGGTACCACCTGTCGATTCGCTGCATGACATTCGCTCGGCGATGTGTCTTGCGATCGAAGATATGGGCGTCGAAACGGAAGTGCATCACCACGAAGTGGCAACGGCCGGACAGTGCGAAATTGGCGCTAAATTCAATACCTTAGTGCGCAAAGCCGACGAAGTGCAGATTCTCAAATATGTCATCCACAACGTCGCTCATGCCTACGGCAAGACAGCGACATTCATGCCCAAGCCGCTGGTGAATGACAACGGCAACGGCATGCATGTGCACCAGTCGCTGTTCAAAGATGGCGAGAACCTGTTTTCCGGTGACCTCTATGGTGGTCTTTCGGAAACGGCGTTGTTCTACATCGGCGGCATCGTCAAACACGCGAAAGCGCTGAACGCATTCACCAACCCGGCGACCAACAGCTACAAGCGACTGGTGCCAGGGTTCGAAGCGCCAACAATTCTCGCGTACTCGGCGCGCAACCGCTCGGCCTCCATTCGCATTCCTTACATTTCGAACCCGAAGGGTCGCCGCATCGAAGTACGTTTCCCGGATTCGATGGCGAACCCGTATCTCGCGTTCTCGGCATTGATGATGGCCGGTCTCGACGGCATCACCAACAAGATTCACCCGGGCGATGCCATGGACAAAGATCTGTACGACCTGCCACCAGAGGAAGAGAAAGAGCTCAAGCTCGTTGCGTTTTCCCTCGAGGAGGCGGTTGAGGCCCTGGATGGCGATCGAGACTTCCTCAAGGCAGGCGACGTGTTCTCGGATGACCTGCTCGACGCCTACATGGGGCTGCTCAACGAAAACGTAACAAGGCTTCGAATGGCGACCCACCCGGTCGAATTCGACATGTATTACAGCCTGTAATCTGTAGAAAGTGTGAACCGGGCGGCATTTTGCCGCCCGGCCACTACCGCTATCCGATGTATTTGTTATGCTAACTCGATGGAAAGACGCTCGATTTTCGTACTTCTTGCCCTGCTTGCGGCCGCTGCGGCTTCCGCGGACGTATGGCGGTGGATTGATGACGACGGTGTGGTTCACTACTCGGATACGCCGCGCGCGGGCGCCGAACGAATCGACGTATCTGAATCGACCAGGACCACCGGGGCGCGTATCTATCGAAGCACCACGCCCAGCAACACCGACGAACCCGCAACGGCGACCGAACAGGCCTTTAAATACGAGAGCCTCAGCATTAGCTCACCAGGCGCCGAAGAAACACTATGGAACATAGAGGGCACCCTGAGCGTTTCGCTGTCGCTGAGCCCGGGGCTGCAGAGCGGCCACCAGGTACGCGTGTATTTCAACGGCGAACCGAGAATGGTGAACAGCACGAACTTCACGATCGACGAGGTTTACCGCGGCGTCCACAATCTCCAGGCGGAGGTGCTCGACGCAACGGGCCGGCTGATGATACGCAGCCCAGGCAACCGCTTCTATGTTCAGCAGAACACGGTGCGCTAGGCGGAAATTCTCGCAGGCGTTCCGGCGGCGGCGGAACGCGCCACCCAGACCCTAAACGCATTCTTGACAGCCTCAGCGGGGGCGTCATTCTCGTCGACCAGAGCCTCCTGATCGTCGACCTCAATCCTGCCGCAGAAAACATCCTCGGCATCAGCGTCCAGCGCGCGCGCGGCGAGTCATTGCTGCGCCTCGTCGACGATGAGCCTGAACTACGGGATATTCTGAGCCGCGTTCTTGAGACCGGCGACCACTACGCCAACGAACTGCGGCTCGGAGTGACCGAGGTTCATGCAGATGAGCGCATCGTCGATTGCCGGGTGTCACCCCTCAGCGGCGGCGATGCGGCACTGCTTGTTGAGATGACGGACGTCACGCGGCGCTCCAGGATCAGCCGCGAAAACGCGCTGCTAATTCAACACGGCGCAGGTCGACAAATGATTCGCCAGCTCGCGCATGAAATAAAGAACCCGCTCGGCGGCATTCGTGGCGCCGCACAACTGCTCGCCAAACAGCTCGAAAGCGGTGAGCTCACCGAGTACACCGACGTCATAATCAGCGAGACCGACAGGCTGGCCGGGCTCGTTGACACGTTGCTTGGTCCGGGTGGCCCACCCAATAAGCAGCCAGCGAATATTCACGAACTGCTTGAGTACGTCGTCCGAATTATCGAGCCGGAAGACCAGAAACAGGTCACCTTTAGTCGGGACTATGATCCGGGCCTGCCGCTCATTGACCTCGATCGCGACCAGATCATTCAGGCGCTGCTCAACCTGGTCAGGAACGCTACCGCGGCCCTCGAGGGCCAGGGCACGATCACGCTAAAGACTCGTGCCGTTACCAACTTCACGATTGGCGACAGGCGCCACAGCGTTATCGCGTCAATCGAAATCGAGGATGACGGGCCAGGCATCCCGAACGATCTCCAGGACTCGGTGTTCTACCCGCTTGTTACAAGTCGTCCGGAGGGCACCGGCCTTGGACTGCCAGCCGCACAGGAACTGTTGAGCCGCCATGGCGGACTGATCGAATTCGAGAGTCGCCCGGGCCGTACCGTGTTTTTTGTTCGCATACCACTGCAGCAATCGGGGGGTGGATGATGGCCGATCGGCCCCTTAACGTCTGGGTTGTTGATGACGACCAGTCGGTGCGCTGGGTTCTCGAAAAGGCGCTGAGCCAGGCTGACATGGAGAGTCGCAGTTTCGAGCGCGCGGAGCATTTGCTGGAGGCCATCGCCCACGCAGAGCCGGACGTGCTGATCACCGACGTCCGCATGCCCGGGATGAGCGGCATCACCCTGCTCGAGCGCCTGCGAACGAGCTGCCCGAACCTGCCTATCATCGTTATCACAGCCCATTCAGATCTCGAGAACGCCGTCGCCGCCTACAAGGGGGGTGCCTTTGAATACCTGCCAAAGCCATTCGACATTGATGAGGCCGTCGACCTGGTAAGAAAGGCGGCACGCAAGAACGGCCACGCGAAGAGTGATGCAGCAAGCGCCGGACAAACGATCCCATCACTGATCGGACAGGCACCGGCCATGCAGGAGGTGTTTCGCTCGATCGGCCGGCTGGCCGGCTCGAGCATGACCGTCCTGATTACTGGCGAATCGGGTACCGGCAAGGAACTCATTGCCCGGGCACTGCACGAACACAGCCCGCGCGCGAACAAGCCGTTTGTTGCATTGAACACATCGGCGATCGCCGCCGAGCTTCTCGAATCCGAACTGTTCGGTCATGAGAAAGGGTCGTTCACTGGCGCCGATGCGCGCCGCATCGGCCGCTTCGAGCAAGCTGATGGCGGGACGCTGTTTCTCGACGAAATCGGCGACATGTCGCCCGCATTGCAGACCCGCTTGCTGCGGGTGCTCGCGGAAAGCGAGTTCTATCGGGTCGGTGGGCAAAGTTCGATCAAGGTCGACGTACGCGTGATCGCAGCGACCAACCAGGACCTTGCGCGCGCCGTCAAGGAATCACGGTTTCGAGAGGATCTGTATCACCGCCTCAACGTTATTCGCATCAATTCACCGCCGCTGCGGCAACGGCGTGCGGACATTCCGCTGCTGCTCAATCACTATCTTACAGAAGCCGCCAAAGAGCTTAAGGCACCGGCAAAAGCGATTGATGGGGGTGCGGTCGACATGCTGCGCGGTTACGACTGGCCCGGCAACGTGCGGCAACTGGTCAATGCGACACGACGACTCACCGTGACGGCACCGGGCACGGTCATTACGACCGAAGACATTCCACCGGACCTGGGCGGTGGAGCGGCCTCGCAGAAAGCGACGCAGGACTGGACGCGCAGCCTGGCAAGCTGGGCAGAGCGCGAACTCAGCGTAAAGAGTGGTCCGCTGCTCGATGCCGCGTTGCCGGAGTTTGAGAAGACACTTATCCAGGTAGCAATGAGCCAGACGAACGGTCATCGCCAGGAAGCAGCCAAGCTGCTCGGCTGGGGGCGCAACACGCTGACACGAAAGATGAGGTCGCTACACCTCGACTGAATTCGAGCACCCCAGCTATCCTACTCGCTCAATTTGGGAGCACCACCAGGCACGTAGCTTCTCGCCAGGTTTAGCTCTTCACGAGCAATGTTGTATCTAGAACCAAGAATCAACGTCGTCGCTATGACCGCTCCGGTTTCAAGGTCGACGCTTTGCATGCGGCCGGCAAAGACCACGCCATCAGTTCGTTCCCATTGATCATAGCGTGTCTCCAGGTTCTTCTTCGTGTCGTCGATTCCAGGATGAAATGCGCGGAAGTCTCGGGACAGGTCGACCAACCAGGTTTCAGCATTCACATATCTGTAGGTTTCAAATCCGTCCGACAAGGTGACCTTCAGAACAAAGTATTCTTTGTCCCGTATCGTTTCGCGGCCAACAAGCTCAACGTCGTGTCCACGATCTGGCAATCTGGCTAACGGGAACAAATTGAATTCGATGCCATGTTCCAATGCCCCGACGCCGTCGTGGTATACATTCTCGGGCGCGGCCTTTCCGCCCCGCCATTCCCAGACACCCTCTTCGTCTTTTCCTTCGGAAAACACCCTGGTGTCGTCACCAAACACGTCGATGCGCATGTACCCGTCAGCTGACGCGCGATAACGAGCGAGCACCGTGTAATCAGCCTCAGAGATCTGAAGAACCGTGTTCGCGTTCTCGACATTATCGAGTGACGACTGGGCGCGGACGGCCTTGAGATTGTTCTGCAGGATTTCGTCGATGGCCACTACCTGGCCAGCGTGTTCAGCCGCGAAGGCAACGCCATCGACGATTAACAGAAAGCAAAGCAGGCTAAATAGGCTTGGGTTTCTCATACGGATTTCCCGGGGCTAGCTCAAAAACAGAAAGATCGGCTCATCTCAATGTTCGATGCATCCAGGCGATAAAAAGTTAGGCGGCCCGGTAGAGGAAATGCCGGAAAGGTCGTTTTCTGGCCTTATTCAAACCCGAGCGCCAGCTTCAACGGGCCCCAAGCGTTGCCGCCTGGCTTGCCAATTCGTCCATGATAGCCAGCGCGTTGGGTGGAAATTCTGCATTCGCGCGGTGCCGGGACGCGATCACCGGGTAGATAGACTTCAAGTAGTATACGGTTACCGGGTTCTCGAAAGAGAATTCCGGAATTTCACTGACAAAGCCCTGGTAAAGCTCAATCGCGTCTTCTCTATCTCCGAGCACGTAAAGAATCAGAATAGCGGAAGGAGTCGAATAGATATTCCGCGCAGATGCATATTTTGCGCGATGTACGTTCGCTCGCGCTTCTTCGTCGCGACCCTCAGCGAGGTCGGCAGTTGCCCTGATTGTCCAGGTCATGGCCAGGTCCCAGCCGATCGGTTCCATTCCGGTCGCGCTTTCCGCCATCGTACGAGCCTCGTCAAAGCGCCCTTCAGATACCAGTACCTGGGCGTAATCTACGCGAACTCTCGTCGATAAGGGATTTGCATGTAGCGCATCCTTCAGCAACGTGAATGCTTCGGAGGATCGATTCAACATCGCAAGCATGACGCCCAAGCAACCACATGCCCCTCCCTGGAACGGACTTATCTCGTTGGCTCGTCGAAAATAATCGACACTTTGCTCCAACCGTATACGAGACTCTTCTTCACTCGCAGGAAAGAACATCATTTCTACTACTTCAAACTCACCCAATGCCCACCAGGCTTCAGCCATATCTGGGTCGAGCTCGAGTGCGGATTCTATGTGGCCGCGGCCCTCCTCGTGTCGGTCAGGGCTCCAGTCCAGAATTACCGACAAGCCCTTGATGTAGTGCTCCCAGGCCGCGACCGGTGGTCGATTAGCGACCACCGCACGGCTAACTTCCGAATCACGCACAGCACC
>WTCH01000053.1 GCA_013138675.1 Woeseiaceae bacterium
GCCCTGATAGGTGTGCCACGCGGGGCCGCGTAATCAACACCGCGATGCGGCCGCACGGTCTTAAGCACCGGATGCCGGCGATTGGGATTGAACGATGAGCTGACCCGGAAGTCGACCGGAGAACGCAGGAACGCCTTGCGAACGCTGTCACCTTCGGGTGTGAAATAGTCGGTCCGACCCGCGCTGTCGATAAATCGAATGGCCTGGTGTGTCCGGCCATCATTGTTGAACTCGGCTACCACGACCTCGCCGTCGGTGACGAATTCTCCGTCCTGCCAGACCTCTTCCCATTGCACGTAGTAGTTGTCGCCGCTGCGAATATCCAGGACGAAGTCGACATCCCAGGCGAATATCCCGGCGATGTTCATGACGAGCTTATCGGACAATCCGGCAGCTGTTGCGCTTTCGAAAAGCGAATTCTCGATGACGCCATGGGCCATGCGCTTACGAATCTCAATCGGACGGTCGATGATCGCCGCGCTGAATCCGGATTCCTGGCGGTCGACCTTGAGCGCGCTCGTCAGGTTGAGCGTTGAATACAGGCTGACGAGCTTGCCGTCATCGTGAGTGATCTCAAACACATCCCCCGGCTTGATCTTGCGGAACTGCTTGCCGGCTTCTTCGAGTCGTGCGATCTGGGCGAGGTGGCCGACACTGAGCTGATTAGCACGAAACAGTTGGTCCAGCGTATCGCCTCTGCGAATCGTGAGTGTCAGTGTCTGGTACTCGGGCTCGGGTGCGAGCACCAGCGGCACTTCGGAATAGACGGCAGGTGCCGCAGCTGCAAATTCGGTGCCCGGAGTGGCTGCCACTATCGGTGTTGCAGACCGCGTCGTTGGTGCGTCCGACAGGTCGATTGTACTGATGAGTGCAAGACCCAGAAGCGGGAGGCCCAGTCCGAGGACAAACCATTGCAGGGCCCGGGATTTTTTAGGCGTATTCGCAGCCGGTGGCTTGTAGTCGTGCAGCAGTGGACTTACTGGGCGATGCAAGTCTTCGTCCCCGCAGTTTGAGTTGCCGCTACTCTACCGCGGCCTTTCGAGGACGTCAAAGAAAAGTGTTATAAGTCATGGTGTTAAATCATATTGCTGCGAATTGCCATATGTGGGCTTTCATCAATGCCTGAGAATGCTACAGTTCCGCTCTAAAGGAGCCCTGACACGACGTCATGACGGATATTAAGGAACAACTACAGGAACTCGTTCGCGGCAGCGATGAGGTTTTGCCCGAGAACGGACTTGAAGTGAAGCTGAAACAAGGCCGACCTCTCATCGTCAAAGCCGGATTCGACCCGACCGCACCAGACCTGCACATCGGGCACACGGTGCTCATTAATAAGATGCGGCAATTCCAGGAGTTTGGGCATAAGGTCGTGTTCCTGATTGGTGATTTCACGGGCATGATCGGTGATCCGTCGGGCAAGAACGCGACGCGTCCGCCATTGTCACCTGAAGAAATCAAGGCCAATGCCGAGACCTACGAGACGCAGATCTACAAAATTCTGGACGAGGAAACTACGCACATCGATTTCAATTCGAGATGGATGGGGCCGATGGATGCGGCCGGATTGGTGAAACTCGCATCGCACCATACTGTTGCACGCATGCTGGAGCGGGATGACTTCAACAAGAGATACACGGGCGGTCAGCCGATATCGATTCATGAATTTCTCTACCCAATTGTGCAGGGCTACGACTCCGTGGCGCTTAAGGCCGACGTCGAGCTCGGTGGTACCGATCAGAAATTCAACCTGCTGGTAGGCCGCCAGCTACAGCAGGACTTTGGGCAGGAACCGCAGATTGTCCTGACAATGCCGCTCCTTGAAGGGCTCGACGGCGTGCAAAAAATGTCGAAGTCACTGGGCAATTACATTGGCATCACAGATGTGCCGGGCGAGATGTTCGGCAAGCTGATGTCTGTATCGGACGATCTGATGTGGCGCTACTTCGAGCTTCTGAGTTTCCGGACGCTTGATGACATTGCAGGTCTCAGGCGGCGCGTTGAAGAAGGCCTCAATCCGCGCGACGCGAAGTTCGAACTCGGTCTGGAGCTCGTGGAAAGATTTCACGACGCAAGCGCCGCAACAGCCGCCAAAGAGGAGTTCATTGCGCGCTTTCAGCAAGGTGCCATGCCGGAGGAGATGCCCGAGCTGAGTCTCGCGAGCAAGGACGGGCGACTTGGAATTGCGCACCTGTTGAAAGAAGCGGGCCTTGTCAGCAGCACATCCGAGGCATTCCGGATGATCAAGCAGGGTGCTGTGAAAGTAGATGGTGTGAGAGTTGAAGATCGCGGGCTTGAGATTGATGCTGGCAGTACCGGCATCTACCAGGTCGGCAAGCGCAAATTCTCCCGCGTGAGTCTGACCTGACCCGGGCTTGGAGTTGCCAAGATGTCGACAAGAATTCAAAGTCTGATCGCCTCGCTGTTGTTCGCTACGCTGTGCGTGGTGGCGCACGCCGATGAGGTGGAAGACCCCGCAGAGATTGAAGCAAGGAAGCAGGAAGCATTCCAGGCGGGCGCCGCAAGTATTGTCGACGACCTGAATTACGAATTTTTTGACAGTTTTGTCGGCGCGATCAATCAACAAGACATGCTTGATCGTATCTACGGCCTGCGCCTCATCGATCAGAGAATCAAGAGGCAATTCGAAGAGAATCTCGAAGGCTCGTGGGCAGGCCTAATCATGGGACGTGTTGTTTCCGGCCGCGGCGTGCCCGAAGAAGGGCTGAGGTTCACGCTGCTCGGCGTGGAGTCGCGCGGCGATCTGGGCCGAGCGGTCATCCGGGCTGATCTCGACAATTTTCAGTTCAACTATTTCGACTTTGATCTGCGACTCGACCAGCATGAGAAAGTCGTTATCGTCGATTGGATCAACTTCCTCGATGGGCGGGCGTTCTCGCAGGGCGTCGGTCTTTATCTCGTATTGGCGCAGCCCAGCAAATCAGCGTTGCGTAAATTGCTCGACTTTTCGAACGCCAGTGAGCGGGAGTTGTTTCAGTTTGGGGAACTGATGAAGGCGGGACGTGATGGCAACCTCGCCAAGTTCAACGAATTGCGGGACAGCATACAGCCACGTTTTCAGCGGCAGCGGATAGTCGTGGAGTCCGGGGTGCGCGTTGCCAAGAACGTCCGCCGGCGTCGTGAGATGGTTGCGGCGCTCGGCATAATGGCCGAGCATTTCCCCGAAGAGCCCCTGTACTCGCTGATGTTGCTCGACCACTATTTCCCACAGAAGAAGTTCGAAGAGGGCCTCGCTGCCCTGCAGAGACTGAGGGACAAGCTGGATGTCGAGGACGCCGCAATGGACGCGCGGATGTCGGCTGCATTGCTCGCATCGGGCAATCCGGCAGAGGCTGCCGCCTACGCTGACCTGGCGCTCGGGCGCGAGCCCGGCCTCGAACTGGGCTGGTTGTCTGCGCTGAATGCCAGAAACGCGGTCGGTGACTTTGCTGGGACGGTTGCAGCGCTCACGCAACTGGAGGGCGAATTCGACTACGATCTGAGCCCTGAAACCCTGGAAAAAAGCCGTGTTTTCGGGGACTTAATGCAGTCTGAAGAGTTTGCTGCCTGGCTGGAATCGCGCCCGTAGTCCGGCCCGTTCGGGGCCTCCCCAAGAGATTTCTCAGGAATCCGTCGATTAAGTGTTGACGGGGGTCAAATCGCCGCTATAATGCCCGTCCGCTGAAGGTACGGTGTCCTTCAGCTGACTTCCAATTAGTTAGAACACACAGGCTCCGGGCTGGCCAACAGCCACCTCTGGCCTGTATAATTGTGGGTCCGCCTCGCGAAACGCAGATATTGTGTTTCGGCTTACGGGGCTCGTTCTTTAACAAATCGAAACAGATAATTTGTGTGGGTGCTCGCGTTGGAATTTGCATTGGCAAAATCAACGTGAGAACCAAGTTCAATTTATAGTAATTGAGGTTGGGGATTACGTCTTTAGATAAAGCTCAAAGCTTTAAACTGAAGAGTTTGATCCTGGCTCAGATTGAACGCTGGCGGCATGCCTAACACATGCAAGTCGAACGGAAACGATGGGAGCTTGCTCCCAGGCGTCGAGTGGCGGACGGGT
>WTCH01000138.1 GCA_013138675.1 Woeseiaceae bacterium
GCGTAGCAGCTTGACGGTCCCATCTGACTGCATCTCGATGTATCCGTCGAATGCATCGGGTGCGAGTTCTGCCGAGTAGCGCATCAGGGATGTGCCGACGATATTGCGCAAAGTCTTGTCGTCAAAACCGTCGCGCGCCGTCTGCAAATCGTCCAGGAATCCGGAATACAGGTCATTGAAATCGGACTGCGTCGTGTAGGTCTGGTTCGCCCACTCATGGCCGCGCGCATCGACGGCACTTAGCTGAACAGCGAGCATTTCGCCGTCGGAATGGATGATTTTGCCGGTGATCAGCAGTTCCGACGCCGTGTCTGCCTCAGGTACGACGCGTACCGCGCCCCAGTCACCGCTATCAACGAGCGTCTGGCGCAAGACGAACGGTAAAAACATCGACTCGATCTCACGGATCTTCGGAAACACCTGCAAGTCGCGGTGCGATGAGTTGTCCTCGGGCACGCCCGGGTCGAATGCAGTGATCGAGACATTCAGCTGCGCCTGCACAAGTTGCGGCGCGAGGCACAGCATTGCGGCCACTAGAGCAGCTAACCGCCTCATGGTTTGATCTCGCCGGTACTGCACACTCGCTTCATGCTGAGCGTCTCGATGCAGTTGAACGCCGAGGCCGGCGCTTCAAACTTGATGTAGTAGCGATGCAGCGTAAATGGCGTGCGTGTCGCGCTTGATGTTGCCGTTGCGATAACACGAAGGTAGGCGCCGTCCGGAGACATTGTGAAGCGATGACTGATCTGCAGGCCGTCTGGAAGGACGAGATATGAGACCAGGCTGCTGCCGTCCCAACTGCACACCTCTGTGCCGTACGGGGTGTTGGTCCCTTGTGCCATTCCTTCGAAGAACGAACACGACATCGCGAAATCGTCCTTTCGTGCAACCCGAATCTCAAAGTCGTCCTGCGAGATTCGGAGCACGTCCGGGCGCGTGATTTCCTCGACGAGGCGGGCGAGGGCGATTAGTGCGTTGCCTTCGCGTTGCGATATTCCAGCCCCGGAGCTACCCGCGCGCGGGCTCGACGGATACTGTTGTTGTCGCTGGAGCTGCTGGCTGCGCTGCGCAAACAGCGTATTCAGTGCGCCCCGGACGTCTTCACCACGCGAGTAGTCGCGCTCCCATGAACCACTGAAGTTCGTCGGCATCGCGCCCACAAAACTTGGCCTCGTCAAATCGACAACCGGTTCCTGTGAGGAGCAGCCCGCGATCACGAAGATCAGGGCCAAAATTGCTGCTATTCGGTAGTTCACCGTTACTAAGTACCGTATTGGGCGCGAGGGTTCCACTAAAATTCAGCTAATATGGTGGGCATCCGATCAGGAGGGGGTAATGATGAACCTGGGATCATTTTCAGTAAGTCTTGCAGTAAAGGACATATCGGCATCTCGCGACTTCTACGCGAAGCTCGGATTTGAAGAAATTGGCGGCAACGCTGATGACAATTGGTTGATCCTGAGGAACAGCGACCACGTTATCGGCCTGTTCCAGGGAATGTTCGAAAAGAACATGCTTACGTTCAACCCGGGGTGGGATCAGCAAAGCACCAATCTGGAATCGTTCACCGACGTGCGTGAGCTGCAAAAACAGCTGATAGCCGCCGGTGTCGAGATGGCTGCCGAGGCCGACGAAGGGTCTGAGGGACCGGCGAGCATCATGATTATCGATCCGGATGGCAATCCAATACTCGTTGATCAGCACCGCTAGCCGCGTACAAAAAAAGGCCCTCCTGTCGCCAGGAGGGCCTTTCGTTTGTATCGCCTACTTGATTGTAATTTCGCGCATCAGGTACTCGCCAGTGATCTCGCGAATGCCTTTGTAGGTCGGAACGATTTCATCACTATTCGCCCGGTTCTCCTCGCTCCATTTGGCCATGAACGCGTCATAGTCAGCCTTGTTGGGCTGCAATGAACCGGAGTCCGCGAAATTCACAACCAGCACAACGTTAAAGTCGCCACTGCTCGCCAGTTCACTGACAAAGATCGAATAGCTTTCGATCTGCCCCAGTTCCTTGGCAACCTCATTGCCTTTAACCCAGGTCTTGCTCAGGCCTTCGAGGTACTTGTCGATCATGTTGGGGTCGACTTTAACGGTCGTAACGTTGGAAACGCCCTCGCTGATGTCGTAATCGGTCCATGCTTCCAGGTCCGCTGCTGCGATGCTCGTAAAGCCGGTCAATAGTACTGCTGTGAATAGATGACGTAATTTCATTGTAACCCCTAGTTTATGTTGAATTTTTTATTTGCGATCGTCCCATTGCAGGCCGATCGAAGCTACCGACCTTACGCCTGATCGGTGACAAAATCGAATAAGTGTGCAGGTGTGCGAGGTAGTGGTTCGCGCTGCCACAGCTCGTGGACTTCATCATCCAAGCCGGTCTGACTACGGACTGGTCAGCACTCCTCACACCAGTCGGTATCCGGGAAGTCTCCGTTCTCGTCGGGATCCTCAATTTCGACGTTCCCGTTACGCTCGATTTCGGGTAGTTCCCACTCTTCGTCATCATCTTCCATATCGTCTACGCCTTCGTCACCACCGTCGCCACCTTCAGTTGCGCCGCCTGGCTCGGGGTCTTGCGATGTCGGTACGGGCAGTGTCCGATGAAAGACGCTGCGCCGCGTCGTGTAAATGGTGCCATTGGGCAGGGCTAATGAGATTTGCAACATATTTGTGGGCCAGATAGGCAGTGATAACCCGAAAAGCTGGTGTCCGTGCATGACGTAGTCGACGTCAACGTAAGCTTCGAATCCATCCCGGTTGGTGATGTAGAAATCATCAGCCTGATCGAAATCCATCCATCCGTCATCGCCATAAATCTGGTTATACGCGAAATTGACGTAGTCGTCGGGATGTTCGTACGGGTCACGGCAACGTTCGCAGAAGTTGTCCGTGGCGCCGAGTTGAGCAAAACTGATTTCTGAAACCAGTGGTGAGATCAGGAGTAAGGCAGCGAATAGCTTAAGCATCATCCTGCCCCCCGATCCGGACTTCCCCAAACACATCACGTTGTATGTCCTGCATGACGAGAAGAAGTGCGTCTGCGCGCGCATTGAGTT
>WTCH01000221.1 GCA_013138675.1 Woeseiaceae bacterium
CGCAACAATCGAGGCAATCGGGATTGTGATCCTGCTCTGAGAGAAGGCTGCTATTGGCGCTATTGGGAGGTTTGTGCCGCCGGTTTCCTCTTGCTGGCTTCGATATACGCTTGAGCCTCCTCTTGTAGTCTCTCCCTCTCCGCACGCGTGAGGCACACTTTTGTCGCAATGCGTGACCCGGTTAATTTCTCCCTGGTACAGATAAGTTCATTACCATCCGCAATAGTTGTCTCCACGGGTGCTTCTGAAACACCAACTTGTTCTATCACGCCCTCGGCCTCACCCTCGGTCGCGGTCGGGTCACTGGTTATCACCGAGGTTTCGGCCTTCGCACCCGGTACTGGTGACTCTGTGCCAGATGTTGTACACGCCGCGATTCCCAAAAAGGCTATGGCCACTACATGTCGTCGATTCATTGCTCCACCTGCAGTCAGTTCAATTGTCAATCATCAGACAAGAATAGCTTATCAGCAGTTCCCAGAATAGAACTGGTGGTACGTAATTGTCACAATCTCATCATGTGAGCGGCCGCTTCTCGGCGCGATTGCCAGTCTCCGTTCTCGTCAGTGGCGAATCCGTTGAGGGCGGGGATTGTGAAGTCTGTGCGGGAGTATCCGCATTGGGATGCGGTTTGGTTGTAGTGGTTTGCGGTCGCCCGCTGGCCAGGTCCCCCTTGAGGGGAGGCGGGCTCCTACAGGCGGGCTCCAATAAATAATGTAAAATCCGCGCCATGTTTGAGAATCTAACAGGCAGGCTTTCGGAAGCAGCGCGCAGTCTGAGCGGCAAAGGCCGTATTACCGAAAGCAATATCAAAGACACGTTAAGGCAGGTTCGCCTTGCACTGCTCGAGGCCGACGTCGCGTTGCCCGTCGTCAAGACGTTTATCGAGCGCATTCGCGAGAAGGCCGTTGGCGAGGAAGTCAGCAAAAGCCTGACGCCTGGGCAAGCGCTGGTCAAAATCATTCACGCCGAAATCGTGCGCCTGCTGGGCGACGATCATGCACCGATCAATTTCAAGGCTCAGCCGCCCGTTGTTGTCTTGCTGGCCGGTTTACAAGGTGCGGGCAAGACGACCTCCGCAGCGAAGCTTGCAAAGCGGCTGATCGACAAGGACAAGAAACGGGTCATGCTGGTCAGTGTCGATGTCTACCGACCGGCCGCCATCCTGCAACTCGAAACACTTGCGGGCGAGGTCGGTGCACTGCACTGCGCAAGTAGTGCAGACGAGAAGCCGACCGAGATAGTAGAGCGGGCCCTGGATGAAGCGCGCCGGTCGCACGCTGACGTCCTGATCATCGACACTGCAGGCCGACTACATGTCGACGACGACATGATGAACGAAGTCGTTGCGGTACACGCGAAATCGGGTGCGATAGAGACGCTATTCGTTGTCGACAGCATGGCAGGCCAGGATGCCGTCAATGCCGCGACGGCATTTGATAGCAGCTTGCCACTCACCGGCATCATTTTGACGAAGGCGGACGGTGACGCGAAAGGCGGTGTCGCCTTGTCGGTGCGTGAGATCACCGGCAAACCGATACGTTTCCTGGGTGTCGGCGAAAAAGTCGATGCGCTTGAAGCCTTCCATCCGGAGCGAATGGCCTCGCGTATCCTGGGCATGGGTGATGTTCTGTCACTCGTTGAGGAGATCGAGGACAAGGTCAACAAGGAAAAGACCGAAAAACTCGCCAAAAAGCTCAAGAAGGGTCGTGGTTTCGACCTGTCGGACCTCAAGGACCAGCTCGAGCAGATGATGAACATGGGCGGCATGGCTGCAATGCTCGATAAACTGCCCATTCCCGGCAATGTGAATCGGGCAGCCCTGAAAGACCAGGCGAACGAACAGCAGCTAAAACGCCAGGTCGCGGTTATCAATTCGATGACACCGGGCGAGCGGCGTTTCCCGAAGATCATCAACGGCTCCCGCAAAAAGCGCATAGCAGCGGGATCCGGACTGCAGATTCAGGACGTGAATCGGCTGCTCAAGCAGTTCACGCAGATGGAAAAAATGATGCGCAAAATGTCTCGCGGAGGCATGAAAAAGATGATGCGCGGCATGCCTGGCGGTGGTATGCCTTCGGGAATGCGCTAAGCCACGGAAATCACTGGAATTATTCGTCGCGAAAACGGCTTCACATTTGGTTTGAAACCGGTACAATGCGCAACCTGATCGGGCAGGGCCCCGACGGAGCAGTATCCCACGGGATTTTCTGCCTTTTTTGCATTTTTAACGGAAAAACAATGGTTAGTATTCGTCTGTCGCGCGCTGGCGCGAAGAAACGTCCTTTTTATCACCTGGTGGTCACCGACAGTCGTAATCGTCGGGACGGCCGGTACCTCGAGCGCGTGGGCTTTTTTAATCCGGTTGGTAAGGATCATGAAGAGAATCTGCGCATTGACCTCGAACGCGTGGACTACTGGGTTGGGCAGGGCGCACAGCCTTCTGACCGCGTCGCTGCGTTGTTGAAGTCGCACCGCAAGGCCCAGGCCAGCAACTGAGTGCGGAACTGCAACATCCGGTAGTACTGGGCCGAATTTCGGGCCTGTTTGGTGTCAAGGGTTGGGTCAAGGTGTTTTCGTTCACCCAGCCGCGAGAAGCGATCCTCGATTACAATCGCTGGTATCTGAAACGAAAAGGAGATTGGCAAGCCACTTCGATTCGTGAGGGCAAACGCCACGGTAAGACGGTCATCGTCCAAATTGAGGGCGTCGATGACAGGGAAGAGGCGGCATTGTTTGTTGATTGTGACATCGCCGTGTCGAAAGATGATTTTCCCGATGCCGAGGACGGACATTACTACTGGGCGGATCTCGAGGGCTTGCGAGTTGTACACCGCGACGGCACCGAATTGGGTTGCGTGGCGTACATGATGGAAACTGGCGCCAATGATGTGATGGTGACCAGGGGCGAGCGAGAACGGTTGATTCCGTTTGTCGCGGACAAAGTAATTCTCGACGTTGATTTTGACGAAGGTGTGATCAACGTTGACTGGGAGTGGGACT
Organism: Woeseiaceae bacterium; assembly: GCA_013138675.1. Lineage (GTDB taxonomy): Bacteria > Pseudomonadota > Gammaproteobacteria > Steroidobacterales > Woeseiaceae > UBA1847. The sequence goes on from WTCH01000221.1 coordinate 3,004, forward strand.
GACACAATGCAGGTCGCAGTTGTCAGCTTATTTCCCGAAATGGTAGGACAGGTCGGCGAGCATGGTGTCGTCGGGCGCGCAGTGGAGCGGCAGATACTGTCGTTACAGTGTGTAAATCCGCGGGACTATGCCGAGGACGCCCACCGCACGGTCGACGATCGGCCTTACGGGGGTGGCCCGGGAATGGTTCTTAAATACGAGCCGATGGCCAGGGCCATTCACGAGGCGAGAAAGGAATTGCCCGGAGAGAGTCCGGTCATATGTCTCTCGCCACAGGGCAAAGTGTTTGATCAGGACGAGGCGAAGCGTCTCGCAGGTTTGCAGGGATTTTGCCTGCTGGCCGGTCGCTACGAGGGAATCGACGAGCGACTGATCGAGAATGAAGTGGACGAGGAGTTGTCGCTTGGTGACTTCGTCTTGTCCGGCGGTGAGATAGCTGCAATGGCTGTTATCGATGCCGTCACGCGGTTGTTGCCGGGGGTACTCGGTGACGATGAGTCAGCAAGCCAGGATTCCTTTATGGATGGGCTGCTGGATCACCCGCATTACACGCGGCCGGAGATTATCGATGGTCAACGTGTGCCAGCGGTGCTGTTGTCGGGTGACCATGCCCGAATTGCACGCTGGCGGTACAAGCAGGCGCTGGGGCGTAGTTTTTTGCGACGTCCAGACCTGGTGAAGAAGATGAATTTGGATCGGGAGCAACAGACGTTGCTCGATGAATTTTTGAAGGAGCAGGGGCAATCCTGACGGAAGCCCGGGTACAAAGACATGAGCAAAGTAATCGAAGCGATCGAACAGGAACAGATGAACAAGGAAATCCCCGAGTTTTCTCCGGGCGACACGGTCATCGTTCAGGTCAAAGTAAAGGAAGGCACTCGCGAGCGTTTGCAGGCCTTTGAGGGCGTCGTCATTGCCAAGCGCAATCGTGGCCTCAACTCGTCATTCACGGTTCGCAAGATTTCGCATGGCGAAGGCGTAGAGCGTGTGTTCCAGACCTACAGCCCGGTCGTTGACTCGCTCAAGGTCAAACGTCGTGGTGATGTGCGACGTGCCAAGCTTTACTACCTGCGTGGACGCACCGGTAAAGCGGCCCGCATCAAGGAAAAAATCTAGCACAGCTCGGGCCACGGGGGTCAAGTATGGGATACTTGGCATGAACTATAGCTTCGGAGGCAGGTCTTTCGTGGCATGAGCCCTGAAACGCAAAAACCGCAAGTGTTGGCGCTGCTGATTCTGTTAACAGTATTGGCAACTTCCGGCTGTTCCATCGTCGTGGAAAAGGCGACGGATAGTTTCGGTACGAACCTCACCAGCGCGATCCTGAACCAGGACGACCCTGAGCTTGTTCGCGACGGCATGCCTGCGTATATCTTGCTGATGGACAGTCTTGACGAGGGAAATCCCGACAATCCGCCGACGCTGAGTGCTGCTGCAAATCTGTATGCATCTTACGGCGCTGTTTTCGTCGATGATGAGCTCAGGGCAAAGCGACTGACATCGCGAGCACGCGACTACGCGTTGCGGGCGATGTGCAATACCTACACGGACTCGTGTGACTGGCGTCAGTTGAACTACGACGATTTCGTGGCAACCCTGGATGGGCTCACCGAGAAGCACGCCGAGACCGTGTACATCTACGGTTTTGCTACGCTGGCCTACCTTCGTGCACACAGTTCCGACTGGAATTCGATGGCAGAGTTACCGCAGGCCGAAGCACTGATGAAGCGCTACCTCGAAATCAGTGGCGAGTCAGCAAATGCGTCTGCTCACACTTACCTTGGTGTAATCCTGACAATTCTGCCCCCGGCCCTGGGCGGCAAACCTGAAGAAGCACGGACACATTTCGAGAAGGCTATTGCTCTGTCGGGCGGCAGGGATCTTGGTGCGAAAATCGAATTCGTAAAAAGCTATGCCAAACTACTGTACGACCAGGAATTGCACGATCAAATCGTCAACGAAGTGCTTGACGCGGACCCCAAAGCAGATCGTCTGACGCTGACCAATGTCCTCGCACAAGAAGAGGCATTGCGGCTGCGCGCAGAGGCGAGCGATTACTTCTGAACTGGATGAAAACTCGATGAAGAAAATTGGATTTATTGTTCTGGCTCTGTTGATTGGCGGCTTTGCGAATGCGGCTGTGCTGAAAATCGCAACGGTAGCGCCTGAGGGGTCATCCTGGATGGAAGATATGCGTGCGAGCGCAAAGGAGATCCAGGAACTCACAGAGGGCAGGGTGCAGATCAAGTACTACGGCGGCGGTATCATGGGCAACGACACCAAAGTGCTCGGAAAAATTCGCATCGGTAACTTGCAAGGGGGTGCATTCACGCCATCCGCTTTGCAGAAGATCTATCCTGAAATCAACCTGTACGGTCTGCCTCTGACGTTCGAGTCGAACGAGGAAGTAGCCTATGTGCGCGGTCGTCTGGATCAGGCGATCATGGACGGCATTGAAGAGGCGGGTTTCGTCAACTTTGGCTTCGCTGCAGGCGGCTTCGCCGTGATCATGTCAAATAAGCCAGTAACTAGGCTCAGCGACCTCAAAGGCAAAAAAGTCTGGGTTCCCGAGGGAGACACGATCAGCTATGCCTCGATGGAGGCACTGTCACTGTCGCCAGTCACTTTGCCGTTGACCGATGTATTGACCGGGCTGCAAACGGGATTGATTGATATTGTGTTCATGTCACCAATTGGCGCGCTGGTCTTGCAGTGGCACACGAAAGTTAAGTTCATTACCGACTTACCGATCGCCTACACCATGGGATTCATGGCGATCGACAAAAAGGCGTTCAATAAGATCAGTCCGGCCGACCAGGAAGTTGTGCAGCAAGTGATGACGCGGACCTACGCACGGTTTAATGATGCGAATCTCGACGACAACGAGGAAGCGCTACAGGCACTCCTGAACACGGGCATTGAGCAGGTCGCACTGGCTGAAAACGAAATCAACGAGATTCGTTCGATACTTCACAAATCGAATCGCGACATGGCGGAGCAAGGGGACTACTCCCTGGTGCTGTATAAGCGAATGTTGCAGTACTTGCAGGAATATCGTGCCGGTAGCGCAAGTACTGCCGGAAACTAAGCGTGGCATCTGGCCTGGCTGTCAATCTTGATCGACTCGACCGCTTCGGTCGCTTTCTTGAGAACGTAGCGCTCGTTACTCTGCTGAGCGGCCTTATGCTACTCGCCGTTGGCCAGATCGTACTTCGCGAGGTTTTCGATACAGGCATCATTTGGGCAGATGAACTAGTTCGCTTGATCGTGCTATGGCTCGCGTTGATGGGGGCTGTCGCTGCCTGCCGCGAAGACCGCCATATTCGCATCGACGCGATTACACACCTGTTTCCGAATCGTGTAATCGATGTCATCCGCATCGGAGTCGACGTTTTCGCTGCGGCCGTATGCGGAGTCATTGCCTGGCACGCATATCGTTACCTGCAACTTGAAATCGAGTTTGCCGACACGGTTCTTGTTGATGTCCCTGCGTGGATCGCTCACGTCGTCGTGCCAATGTCATTCGCTGTGCTCAGCTATCGCTTCATGGTCTCCGTCATTAAGAAGATCTACGGACTCATGCATGAAGAAGGTCAGGTGAGTACTTGATCCTGACAGCCATAATTCTGATCTTTCTGGCGATCGTCGGTGCACCGTTGTTCGCCGTGATCGCGACCAGTGCAATGCTTGGCTTTTATCGGGAAGAAACAGACCTGATGAACATGGCCCTTGAGATCCAGGGCATCGGCGACCTGCCGTTTCTTGCAGCTATTCCGTTGTTCACATTTGCGGGTTACCTGCTGAGTGAAAGCGAGGCTCCCAAAAGACTGGTGCGCATCACGCGGGCGTTTCTTGGCTGGATGCCGGGCGGACTTGCACTGGTGTCACTCGCAGCCTGCGCTTTTTTCACGGCGTTTACAGGGGCTTCAGGAGTCACGATTATTGCGCTCGGTGCAATTCTTTATCCGGCACTCAAACATGACGGGTACCCTGACAAGTTCAATCTTGGGCTCGTAACTTCATCGGGTAGTCTCGGGCTGCTGTTTGCACCTTCGTTACCGCTGATTCTCTATGGCGTAATTGCCGAGGTCTCGATCGATAGCCTGTTTCTTGCCGGCATCCTTCCCGGCCTGCTCATG
>WTCH01000237.1 GCA_013138675.1 Woeseiaceae bacterium
AAACGCTCATCGGAGTAAGACAGGGACGTCAGTCTCGACAGGGACTCAAAAAGAAAGGCCGCTTTTGCGGCCTTTTCTTTTGGGAATAAAAAAAGTCGGCGTCCCTGCCGACTTAGTTCTCGTATCAACCATAAGGGAGATGCGAGGGTTGGAGAAGCCGTCCCGGAGCGATTCGGAACGACCTCGAAACAAATACTAGGATCGTTACCCAAATGCAGGTGTGATTCGATTCACAAAACTATGCGGAAACACGAAAAAGGGCGCTTAAAAGCGCCCTAATCTCGATCAATCTTGCATTAAGTTAAGTCAATTCGAATCGGCTTGATCTGAACGAAGACTCTCAAGGTAACTCTGGAACTTCGTTTGCTCGACCCGCTGCTTCAATACGTCGCGAACACTGTCCAACGTCGGCGGCTGATTATCGCGAGATTCTTCTCGCAAGATGACGTGCCAGCCAAACTGCGTCTGGACCGGTTCGGCTGTATGTTCGCCATCCTCAAGAGCAGCGACTGCTTCAGTGAATGCGGCGACCATTTGATCCGGAGAGAACCAACCCAAATCACCGCCGTTGGGACCTGTGGGCCCGGTTGAATGCTCCTTTGCAAGTTCAGCAAAGTCGGCGCCATCATCTAGTTGGACAATCAGGTCGGACGCGGCCGCCTGTGTTTCAACCAGGATGTGACGTGCCTTGAACTGCGATGCTGGCGCACTAGTCATCTGGATTTCATATTCCGCCAGAATCTCTTCGTCGGTAGCCGGGTTGCTGGTAAAAAAGTCCGTCGCAACAGCCTGTGCCAGGACAGCACGGCCCTGCAATTCGATCTGGGCCTTGATGCGTGGATCCGCTTCAAGTGCCTTGGCGCTGGGCTGCGTAGTCAGAATGTAGATATCGGTGAGTTCCTGGATAACTACCTCGCGTTCCTCAGCGGTCGCTTGGTTAGCAGGCTTTTGAATTCGGCTTTCGAGATATATGTCTAGCACGGAGCTATCTATGTCAATACCGTTAACCGTGAGTGCGGTTTCTGCCAAGGCTGTCGTGGGACCGGCGAGCAGTGCACTCACGGCCAGCGCGACAATAGTTCCGGATCGTCCGGAACGGTTGAAAATGTTCATTAATTGTTCCTCAGTTCCTAAAGGTTTTTGTTGCAAAGCGACTAGCGCTCGGCAGGTGAAAATGCGTTGATGCGTAGGGCGTGGATGTCAGATTCCATAAACGCGCCAAGCGCATCATAAACCAAACGATGCCTCCCAATGCGGTTCACGCCATCAAATTTCTCTGACACGATAGTCACGTCAAAGTGTCCTTTGCCTTCCTTGGCACCGGCGTGGCCAGCGTGCAAGTGGCTCTGGTCTTTAACCAACATATCCTGTGGTGCGAATGCGTCCACGAGAAGCTGCTCAATGGTTGTCACACGAGCTTGAGTCACGTCTTACTCCACTTCCTTAGTCGATGACTCATTTTTATTCATTGTTACGGTCAGCCAGATCGTCTGAACGATGACAAATAAGAACGTCAGCCCAAGCATGCCAAACAACTTGAACTTCACCCAGGTCGGTTCGCTAAACGTGTAGGCAACGTAAATATTGATGCCGCCGATAAAAAGGAAAAAGACCACCCAGATTTGATTCAGGCGGCGCCATTGATTTTCTTCCAGTGATGTTGCGCCACCAAGCATGCGCTGGGCAAACGGCTTCTCTCCGATGAATTGACTGCCAAGAAACGCGAGTCCGATCGCCCAGTTCAAGACCGTCGGCTTCCAATAGAGAAATTGCGGGTTTCTAAGCAGCAGGGTGGCGCTGCCCAATATCAGGACAAGCGCTGTCGAGGCCGCGTAAATTTTGTTCAGTTTCCTGGTGATGGCCCATTGCCCCAACATGACTACTGGCATCACCACCATCAGTGTGCCTGTGGCGAAGTAGATGCCCTTGTAGAAATAGGCGCCGAAGAAAATGAGGATCGGCAGGTAGTCGACGAACAACTGCATATATCGGTGAATTCCAATTCTGGAGGGGCGGCATAATACAGTGTTTTCCAGTCTTGCGTCTCGCCGCGAAGCCCCTACAATTCGCGCGTGGCCAAACTTATAGAAGTGCATCCAACCGACCCGCAGCCGCGTCGTGTGGACTCAATCGTCGGGATCATCCGAGACGGCGGCCTGGTCGCGTACCCGACCGACTCCAGCTACGCATTGGGTACCCACATTGGTGACAAAAGGGCTATCGATCGAATCCACAGGATTCGGCGCACTGACAAGAAGCACAACTTCACGCTCGTCTGCCGGGACCTGTCCGAGATCAGTACTTACGCGCGGGTCGACAACTGGGCGTACCGACTGATCAAGTCGATGACGCCTGGGCCATACACATTCGTCCTGCCGGCCACACGCGAAGTACCAAAACGACTGCAAAATCCGAAGCGGCGGACGATTGGACTCCGGGTGCCTGACCATCGCCTGGTTCACGCGGTTCTGGATGAACTCGGCGAGCCAATAATGAGCTCAACGCTGACATTGCCTGGGGATGAAACGCCATTGACCGATCCGCTTGAGATAGAGGAGCGGATTGGCCACGAAATTGAGGCCATTATCGATGCGGGTCCAACGGGTTTTGAGCCAACGACCGTGCTCGACCTGACGGGAGGCGTTGTCGAGGTACTTCGGGCCGGTCGAGGCGACGTCAGCGCCTTGCTGTGACGAGTTTTCCGTCACCTTGATCAGAATGCTGTCTTATCCCCGAATTGCGCTAGAATGCGCGCATATCCACCCGGAATCACGATGAAACCCGACCTCAAAGTCCTGAATCGCGAAGACGCGCCCAAGCCGCCCCAGGACGAAAAACAGAGCCCGGCCCAGTCTGAAATGCCGTTTGCGGTCGTCGACGGCGAGCCGGTGACAACGTTGCCGCAGGATCTGTACATCCCACCGTACGCGTTGCAGGTCTTCCTGGAGGCATTTGAGGGTCCGTTGGACCTCTTGCTGTACCTCATTCGCCGCCAGAACATCGACATACTCGATATCCCGATCGCAGAGGTCACTAAACAGTACGTGCAGTACATCGAGTTGATGCATGAGCTACAGCTCGAGCTCGCCGGGGAATATCTCCTGATGGCGGCAATGCTCGCAGAGATCAAGTCACGCATGTTACTGCCGCGGCCACCGGTCGAAGAGGAAGACGAGGACGATCCACGTGCCGAGTTGGTCCGTCGTCTGCAGGAATACGAGCGCTTCAAGAAAGCGGCGCAGGACATCAGCGACTTGCCACGCCTGGAGCGCGATACGTTTGTTGTCAACGCCGAGGCGCCCGAGCGCAAGGTGGTTACGCAAATGCCGGACGTAACGTTGAAAGAACTGTTGCTGGCATTTCACGATGTGCTGAAACGAGCGGAGATGTTCTCCAACTTGCACTTGCAACGTGAGCCACTGTCGGTACGCCAGAGAATGTCCGAAATACTGTCGCGTATCGACGCCAATGAATTTACAGGCTTTGCCGATCTGTTCGACCCGGAAGAGGGACGTATGGGGGTGGCGGTCACGTTTATCGCAATTCTGGAACTGCTCAAGGAAACAGTCATCGAGGTCGTTCAGGCGGGAGAGTATTCGCCTCTGCATATACGTGCAGCCTCGTCAGTACGGCTCGTTCCGGAAGGCGGTGAAGTTGAACAAGAGAAATTGAATTAATGGACGCAACTGAGATTAAGTATTTCATCGAGGCTGCACTGCTTGCAGCGGGACGTCCGCTGAATGTGGACCAGCTGCAGAACCTGTTTGACGGGCGCATGACCCCCGAAAAAGCTGAAATTCGGCAGGCGATCAACTCCCTGAACGAGGATTACGCAGCGCGCGGCATCATCATTGGTGAAGTTGCTTCGGGTTTTCGCGTCCAGGTCAAAAGTGGCATGGCAGACCAGCTGCAAAAGCTCTGGGAGGAGCGGCCGCCGCGCTATTCGCGCGCCTTGTTTGAAACCCTGGCGCTGGTTGCTTATCGGCAACCGATCACTCGCGGAGAGATTGAGGAAGTTCGGGGTGTATCTGTCAGCTCCAATATCATGCGCTCGCTGGTGGAACGCGACTGGGTGCGGGTCGTTGGTCATCGCGACGTACCGGGTCGGCCAGAGATGTTTGCGACGACAAGACAATTTCTCGACTATTTCGGCCTCAAAAAGCTCGATGACCTGCCGCCGCTTGCTGACTTGTCGGACTGGGAGAGCCTTCGAGTGCAGCTCAATCTGCCGGAGGTTGAAGAAGACACCAGTGACGAGGCACCTGTCATCCCTGAATTGCCGGTGCTCTACCCGGAAATTGGATCGGACGAAGACGAGCGCGACGCCGAGAAAGCTGAACTGACCGAGGTTGCCGGCGAGATAGCCGAAGACTCTGGCGAGGCGCCACCGGCTGAAGATGACAACGAGGACGAGCTGCTCGTTTCAGAGTGGCCTGATCCGGTCGAAAGCGGGGGCTGAGGCTGCACCAGTGGCCGAGCGCGCCCAGAAAGTGCTTGCGGCAGCGGGATATGCTTCCCGTCGCAAGGTCGAGCAATGGATTCGCGAGGGTCGCCTGACGATCAATGGCCGTAAGGCGGCGCTCGGCGATACGCTCGACGGTAGCGAGAAAGTCTTTTTGGACGGCAAACCACTCAATGTCCGGCCCTCAAAACAGCCGCACCGCCACATCATCTATAACAAACCAGGCGATGAAATCACCACGCGCGACGACCCCGATGGTCGCAAGTGCGTATTCGACGCGCTACCGAAGCTTATGGGCTCGCGCTGGGTGGCTGTAGGCCGGCTGGATATGACGACGACTGGATTGCTCATATTTACGACCGATGGCGCGCTGGCGAACGCATTGATGCACCCGTCAGCCGAAATTACACGGTGCTACGCCGCGCGTGTGCGCGGTGAGCCGGGAAATCGCGATCTTGTGCGCCTTAAAGAGGGTGTCGAGCTCGATGACGGCCCGGCCCGATTCGACACGATTGAAGCGGCGGGCGGCGATGGCAGCAATCGCTGGTTCAAAGTCACTCTGAAGCAAGGGCGCAATCGCGAGGTCCGCCGTTTGTGGTCAACCGTGGGATTTGAGGTGAGCCGGTTGATTCGGACAGCGTACGGCCCCATAGAACTGCCCAGGAAGCTGCGTCGCGGCAAATATGAGGCGCTATCGCCAGCCAGGGTACGCCTGCTGTACATGGCAGCCGGAATGGAGTTACCGCAAGCGCTTCTGCGCCTTGAGAGAAATAAACGCTTTAAAAAATAATAAGTTAGGGCTTTTCCTTAAAGTAGTTTATTGTTGTGCATCAAGGCTCTGGCCGGTCACGCCCTTGCTGTCCGGGCCCAGCAGGTAGATATAGGTCGGTAAAATATCTTCCGCGGTCTTCAGGGCATCCCGATCCTCGCCAGGAAACGCCTCAAGACGCATGTTGGTCCTTGTCGCGCCGGGATTGATGCAATTGACGCGCAGCGTGCCATCTTTGTGTTCATCGGCAAGCACTTGGGAGAGGCCCTCGGTTGCGAACTTCGAGGCCGCGTAGGCGCCCCAGTATGCGCGCCCGGTGCGCCCGACGCCGCTGCTCGTGTAGATAATCGAGGCGTCTTCAGAGCGGTGCAGCATCGGCAGGCATACCTGGGTCAGCGCGAACGCGGATGTAACGTTAACGTGCATCACCTGCTGCCACGTGGCGGCGTCATACTGCTCAATTGAAAAGCGATCGCCAAGAATGCTGGCATTGAGTACGAGCCCGTCCAGGCGGCCAAATTCCTTTTCGAGGTTCTCGGCCAGCGACTGGTAGGCATCGCTGTTTGCAGTTGCGAGATCCAGCACTGCGATTGACGGTCGCGCAGCACCATCCATGGCCTCGATCTCGTCATAGACCTTCTCAAGTTTGGCGACATTGCGCCCGTGCAAGATAACCTGTGCACCTAACGTCGCAGCATGCAGGGCCAGCACGCGACCGATGCCGTCGCTTGCGCCGGTAATCAGGATGATGCGTTCACGCAGTACATCCTGCGGGTATGTGTAATCCCGGTGGTCGGTGTTCAACAGTGGATCCTCAGTGTTTGTTGACGGCGTCTTCGTCGTCGCTGCCGACCTCGATCATTGTCCGCGGCACGGGATCGAGTGTTTCGAGTTTTTCCATTTCCTTCTTCTCGTGAACGCCAAGTTCAACGAATTTGCGAGCGCCCGGCAAGACGTTGCGCTCAAGTGAGCCGACGGCCTTGTTGTAGTGCTCGACACTGCGGGCCAATTGCCGACCCATCGTGTTCATGTGGCCCACAAAGGAGGCCAGGCGGCCGTAGAGGTCTTCTGCCAGCGTGCGAATTTCGCGGGCGTTTTCGGCAAGGGACAGCTGCCGCCAACCGTAGGCGACGGCTTTTAACAGTGCCACAAAGCTTGTTGGCGTCGCCAGGATGATTTGTTTTGAAAGCGCGTACTCGATCAGGTCGGGTTTTTCATTAAGTGCAGCGCTCAGGAACTGGTCGCCCGGAATGAACAGGATAACGAACTCCGGGCTTTCCTCGAACTGGTCCCAATAGGCTTTCGACGCGAGCATGCGGATGTGTGTGTGAACGTTCTTGGCGTGTCGTTCAAGGCCGAGCTTTCGCTGGGCATCGTCCTTGGCCTCGACAGCCTCCAGGTAGGCGTCTAACGGCGTTTTCACGTCAACGACAAGCTCACGGCGGTCCGGCATACGAACGACCATGTCAGGCCGAATGATCTGGCCTTCGCCGACCGTGTGAACTTGCTCCTGGAAGTCACAGTGCTCAACCATGCCGGCAAGTTCGACAAGGCGCCGCAGCGTGATTTCTCCCCAGCGACCGCGGACCTCGGGTCGGCGCAGAGCATTGACGAGATTCTGTGTCTCCTGCTTGAGAGATTTCTGGCTGCTGTGCATTTCCTCGAGCTGCGACTTGATGCTGCCATAAGCCTCGCTGCGTGATTTCTCGAGTTCGGAAATCTGCTTCTGCGAGGCATCCAGCGCTTCGCGAATCGGCTTAACGAGCGCCTCGACAGCTTTCTCGCGCTCACTGAGTTCGCGTTTGGCTTTCTCCTGCTGCGTGCCGAGGTTCTGTTCGGCAAGTTGCAGGAAAGTTTCGCTGTTTGATTTCAGGGACTGGTTGGCAAGTTCGGAAAAGGCGCGTGTCAGTTGTGCGTTGGCAGCCTCAAAGGCGATTTCCCGCTCCTTCTGAATGGACTCCTGGTTCTTTATCTGCGCCTCCATGGCGTGCTGTCGGCGGCGATAAAAAGTCCAGCTGATCAGAGCGCCCAGCAGCAGGCCCAGGCCAAGGGCCGGAAGCCCGTATTCGAGCAACAGCGGGTCAATCGTGATCGAGTTCATCAGGTGTGCAGATTAACCGCTTTGAGCACGATTTGGGCAAGTTCTTGGGTGTCGTTCGCGATCACGTCGGCACCCCAGCTAGCCGAGCTGTCTCCAGGCGCGATGTAGCCGTACGCTGCCGCAATAGTACCCATCCCTGCGGCACGTCCTGCATCGATGTCGCGAGAAGAATCACCCACGTAGAGGGTCCGGGCAGCATCGATTGCCGCAAGTTGGCAGGCATGGAGTAACGGGGCGGGGTCCGGCTTTCGCTGCGGCAGGGTGTCGCCACTGACGCTGCAGGCAACTCGCTGATCCAGCCCAAGAGCCACCAGAAGCGGGTCAGTGAGGTGTTGTGGTTTGTTGGTTACAACGCCCCAGGGAAGTCCGTCGCTGTCCAGACGATCCACTAACGTTTCCAATCCGGCAAAAACCGCAGAGTGCACGCAAAGTTGCTCGGCGTAGCGCTCGAGAAACGCCAGGCGCAGTGTCTCAATTGCCTCATCATCGCGACCCGGGAAACCAAGCCGCAGGAGACCGACGGCGCCGTTGGACACATACGAGCGGCCCTCGTGATAGCCGACGGGTTCGAGCCCATGGTCCTGTTGCAGCGACTGCAGGACCGCAACCATATCGGGTGCGGTGTCCACGAGCGTTCCATCCAGATCAAACAGGACCGCGTTGTACATGGCACCTGGAAAAGAACTCAAAAGCCTATCCAGCCTCAGGTCGCTGGAAGTACATCAGGTAGTTCACATCAACATTAGGTCCGAGCGAATATTCGCGTGTAAGTGGGTTGTACTGCATGCCAATGCTTGACCGCAGTGCAAGATTCGCTGGGCGGGCCCACGACTCGAGTTCCGACGGGCGGATGAACTTCTGGTATTCGTGTGTCCCGGCGGGGAGCAGTCTGAGCACATACTCCGCTCCGACGATCGCAAAAAGAAACGACTTTGGGTTTCTGTTGATAGTCGAGAAAAACACGTGGCCACCGGGCCGCACGAGTTTTGCGACAGACGCAATCACTCCGGACGGCGAGGGTACGTGTTCGAGCATCTCGAGGCAGGTCACTACGTCAAACTCGCCGGGGTGTCGGGCGGCCATCTCCTCAGCCGTAGCCTGCTGATAGTCAACTTCTGCACCGGATTCCACCAGGTGGAGGCGCGCAACGTTCAGAGGCCCCTTTGCCATATCCACGCCAGTGACAGTAGCACCTGCCTGCGCCATTGATTCCGCCAGGATGCCACCACCGCAGCCCACATCAAGCGCGCGGCAACCGTCCAGGTCGACGTGTTGGCGCACCCAGTCCAGGCGCAGCGGGTTGATCTCATGCAGGGACCGGAATTCGCCGTCCGGATCCCACCAGCGGGAGGCCAGGGCATCGAACTTGGCAACTTCCGCTGCATCGACATTTTGACGGGTTGTGGACATTGTGACGGGCTCCAGGACAGTGCGCAGTATACCGCCAGCAAAGCCCAGTGCCAGCGCGGTTTTCAGCCCTTCCGAATCGGTCAAAAACAGTGCTGTTTCGGCCTCTCCTGTGGTACAATTTAGGCCTTGAAACGGAGCTCGAATTTGCCCGTTTTGAGCCAGGTCAATTCAATAGATTTTTCCTATTAATATCCAGAGATTTTCGCGTAGTTAGATTCCGCTCCTTGACCGGGATCGCGCTCAGATTGTGAGTTTTTATGGCTGAATTTGCACATGAATTGTTGTCGGTAAGCCTCGAAGAGGAGATGCAGCAGTCCTATCTCGATTACGCAATGAGCGTCATCGTAGGGCGTGCTCTTCCGGACGTCCGGGATGGGCTCAAGCCCGTCCACCGGCGTGTGCTTTACGCCATGCGCGAACTCGGTAACGACTATAACAAGGCATACAAGAAATCAGCCCGCGTCGTTGGTGATGTTATCGGTAAATACCATCCGCACGGCGACTCAGCTGTATACGACACCATCGTTCGCATGGCCCAGCCATTCTCGATGCGGGCGTTGCTGGTGGATGGTCAGGGTAACTTCGGTTCGGTGGATGGCGATGCGCCGGCGGCGATGCGATACACCGAAGTACGGATGTCGAAAATTGCGCACGAACTCCTTGCCGATATCGAAAAGGAAACCGTAGATTTTACCGAGAACTACGACGGGTCAGAGTCCGAGCCGTCGGTCATGCCGACAAGGCTCCCGAACCTGTTGGTCAATGGCTCATCGGGTATCGCTGTTGGTATGGCGACCAATATTCCGCCGCACAATCTCAATGAGGTCGTTGCCGCCGCACTGGCAGTGATTGATAACCCGGCGATCGATATTCCGGAACTCATGGAGCACATCCCGGGCCCCGATTTCCCGACGGCCGGCATCATTAATGGCGCTGCAGGGATCTATTCGGCCTATCGGACCGGACGCGGCCGGGTACATATCCGGGCTCGCACCCATGTTGAGCCGTTCGGAAAGCAGAGTCGTGAAGCAATTATCGTCACGGAACTGCCGTACCAGGTTAACAAGGCGAGACTCATCGAGAAGATCGCCGAACTCGTACGTGACAAGCGGATTGAGGGCATCAGTGAGCTGCGCGACGAGTCCGATAAAGATGGTATGCGCGTCGCCATCGAACTGCGCAAGGGCGAGGTCAGCGATGTCGTCCTGAATAATCTCTACAAGCAAACGCCGATGCAAAGCGTCTTCGGCATCAATATGGTCGCCCTGCACGAAGGCCAACCCAAGCTCATGAACCTGAAGCAGGTTCTGGAAGCCTTCCTCGCACATCGTCGCGAGGTCGTTACCCGACGCACG